>CAZVVS010000086.1:0-14846 GCA_964630585.1 uncultured Gordonia sp. | reverse complement strand
CACCTCGCTGACGACCCAGATCGCGCGTTCAGCACTCGGACTCCACAACGACGCGGTCATCGAGGCACTCCAGGCGACCGATCCCCTTGACGCCGCCGAGATCAGCGAGATGCGCGCCGCCCGACCGCTCAGCCGCGATCGCGACGCGCTCATCGCCTCTCACACGCCACCTCGACCGGCGCCGGCGGTACGCGACTCCAACGCAGCCATGCTCCTCGACTGCCTTCCCGAACCCACCTCGACCCCGGGCGTCGAGCCCGACTCGCTCCTCGACAACCTGCCCGCGGCCGACGACTCCCTCGCTGTCGGAACAGACCTGCTCGCTTCGATCCCCGACCCCGAACTCCCCGACCACGCCCCGAACCTGGAGATCACCCCATGAACACCGACGCCGACTGGGCCGACTACTTCGAAAAGCCCGACGACCCGTACGTCGAGGACCTGAACCTCGGCGGCACCTGGCTCCTCGACCTCGTCGCCGCGGTGGACTTCCTCCGCCGCGGCGACCGCCACGGCCTCACCGTCTGGGATGCCATCGAGGAAGCCGTCCGCCTGTGGGTCGCCGAACGAGTGAGCACCATCCACGGCGTCCCCGACCCTGACTTCGCCGAGCTCGGCTGGGCTGACCCGACGGCCCTCGACCGCGCCTTGAGCCGGATGCTCGACGTCCTCGACCTCGAGCCGCCTGTGACGGCGGCGGTCGCGATGCAGGAAGCGATCCGTCGGTGGCTCGACGTCATGGCCTCTGTCCACAACGCTGGCTGGATCTTCGCCACACCCATGCGAGACGGGAGCAGCCCGTCCACGGCATGACGCACGAGACTGCGGCCTCCGAAGAGTGGGACAACTGACGGTGCCGTGGGTCATGCGGCGGTGGTCCAGGGGAGGTCGAGGCCGCCTCGTTCGGACCCGAGAGCGGCCGCGCCAGTCACACAGAGAATCCGCGGACGTCGGAACGGCTGCGAGGCCGCGACGATGGTCGCCAACGCACCAACGCATCTGGCGAGCGCCGTCTCGCTCGGACAGGAGCGCGAGATGGACGTGCCCGCCGCTCCGGGGACTTCGCGCCCGAGGTCGGCGCGCTCGGTAGTTAGGCTTCCGAGCCAACGGCTGCGGCGGAGGGAGCGATCATGGCAAGACCCGGGGTGCTCGTCGGCTTCGGTGTCATCGCCGAGGGCCACGCCGCTGGGTATCGGCGCCAGGCCGCCATGGAGATCGTTGCCGTTGTCGATCCATCACCCGAGCGGCGATGCGCTGCGGAATCGGCCCTTCCCGGTGTTCGAACCTATTCATCCCTCGATGCTGCGCTCGATCGTGAGCATCCGGGCTTTGTCGACATCTGCACTCCGCCGATGCTGCACTGGCCGATGATGGTGGCATGCCTCGACCGAGGGATCGACGTCCTCTGCGAAAAGCCTCTGGTGATGGACGGTCAGGAAGCGGCTGCACTCTGTAGCGCCCTGTCGGCGTCCAAAGGGCGCTTGTACCCCTGCCACAACTACAAGTTTGCGCCGGCAGTTCGGGCTATGGCCGAACACCTCACGGCCTGTGGCCCCGTGTTGGGCGGTGAGTTCACAACCGTGCGCTGCGGACATGCCCTTGGGGTTCCGGAGTGGAATGCTCACTGGCGGCGCCAGCGAGGTATCGGAGGGGGGGGCATACTTCGCGACCATGGGCCGCACAGCATTTACCTTGCCGAGCACCTCGTGGGTCGACCGGTCACCGGAGTCTCGTGCCGATTGCGTTATCCCGCTGCGGGGCCGTGGAGGACTACCGAGGAAGAGGCCGCGATCGCGCTCTTCTTCGACGACGTGGTGATCAACGTCCGACTGACCTGGAACGGCTCTGAGCGAAGCACCCGCTACTTCGCAAGCACGGACGGGGGCGCTGTTGCACTCGTCGGGGACGAGGTCGAAATCGTCTCCGACGGGCGGCGAACAGTCCAGACGTTCCCATCCGCCTTCGATGATCCGCGGCACGGCTCATGGTTCGCGCTCATGCTCGAAGACGCCGCCGCTCGGCTCCAGGATCCGGAAGGCACCCGGCCATTGACGGGGGAGGCAATGAGGACGATCGCCGCCATAGAAGGTGCTTACAGGTCAGCAAACGAAGGTGGCCGTCGCATCTCGCTGAGCCTCGGGGCAGGCCGCACTAGCGGGGAGGCTTCGTCTGAGCTGTTGGACGGACCACTAAGCGGAGCGCTGTGGTGAGGGATGAGTGGTCGATGGGGCGACGTGGGCTTCACCTCGACGAGGCGTTGGTCAGCCGCGGGCGCACGAGCGATGCTCGCGCGGCGACCCGAGGAGACGTCTTGCCAGCCGATTCCGAGGGGAGGGCCCGCTATCCGCGATACGTCGACCGATGCGCCGGAGCCCACATCTGGGACGTCGATGGGAACCGATACATCGACTACCTTCTGGGGTATGGCCCAGCAATTCTCGGCCATGCTCACCCCGATGTGAACCAGGCCGCGATTGCGGAGCTCGACAGGGGCCATTGCTTTGCACCGCTCTGGAGCCCCAGGCAGGTAGAGCTGACCGAGATGCTCTGCAAGGTGGTCCCCGGAGCCGAGGCGGCCCTCCTTCTCAAGACCGGGTCGGACGCAACGACGGCGGCCGTCCGTCTGGCCCGCATCGCTACCGGACGCGACCGAGTCCTGCGCTGGGGTTACAACGGATGGCACGACTGGTCAGTACACCAGACGGCCGGCGTCCCGTCGGCAAGCCGGGCCGAGGAGTTTGACCTTAACGACCTCGACGGACTCGCCCAGCGCCTGTCCACGGGAAACCCCGTCGCGTGCGTAGTCACCATGCCGTTCGAGTACGAGCGCTCACCCGCAGGCCACCTCGATGCGCTCAGAGCCGTCACCCATGGCCACGGTGCCCTCTTGGTGCTCGACGAAATGCGCTCCGGGTTCCGGCTCGCCCTTGGTGGCGCTCAGGAGCAGCTCGGCGTGCGAGCCGACCTGGCCTGCTTCAGCAAGGCCCTGGGAAACGGCTACGCCATTTCGGCCGTAACAGGTTCGGCCGAGCTGATGGCAGGGCTAGCCAAGACCAAGATCTCCTCCACCTTCTTCGCCAACCCGGCCGACATGGCAGCCGCCCACACCACGGTCCGCATCCTCGCCGAGACAGATGCCCTCGAGCGGGTATGGGCGACCGGGGCGAGCCTGATGGCAGGGCTGCAGGAGATCGTGGCCGAGTTTGGGGTGCCCGCCGAGGTTGTCGGATACCCCCCTATGCCTTTCCTGCGCTTCACCGCCGCCGACGTTCACGAGGCCGAGCGGACCAGACTGGCCTTCTTCACCGAGACGACGCGGAACGGGGTCCTGTTCCACCCCGACCACCAGTGGTTCATCTCGGCGGCTCACAGCGCGGCCGACCTTGACAAGACCCTGGAGGTGTGCGTGAAAGCGATGGTGGCGGCCGCTGCTGCGGCTTAACCTCACCGACTGGCCGACGGTGGTACGACTGGTCGAAGGTGGGCACCGTTCGAGATCCCGCCGCCCCCCACGGTGTACCTCACCGTCGGCCGGCCCGTCGATCGGATCTCCACGCCGGCAGCGATGAGAGCGGCGAGCATCTTGTCGTCCGGGCACGTGTTCTCGGCGATGTCCATCGCAGAAAAGTCCTCGGGCACGGGCACGGCAAGGAGTAGGTCACGCCGAACGAGCCACAGGTTCTGGTCGACGAGGAAGACCGGATCATCATCGTCCATCACCGTGCTGTTCGACGCATCGGCGCCCGCTCCGCCGTCAACGCGATCCAGCACGATGTTGGTGTCCCGCACCCATACTCCCCGGCGACAAAGCACCTCGTAGAGCCGCTCGCCCTCCTCCCGTGTGGGGGCGCTCGGGAGGTGCCGCTCGAGGTAGGGGGTGCCGTCGGGCCACACGAAAGCCCGCGCGGAGTGCACGGCGGGCGAGCCCAGCTCCCTCGCAAGAGCCAGCAGAGAACTTATGTGGTCCGGCTCGAACTCGTTGTCATCGTCGAGGAACGCGACCCACGGCGAACGGGCTGATGAGATGCCGACGTTGAGGAGGCGGGCCAGGTGCGGGTAAACGAAGGAGCGGGCGCCCTCCTGCCGCGACGCAACCGGGCCGCGTGCCTCGACGCGCACCGGGCGACGTGGCACCGGTTCCCGGAGGGCAAGGGCCGCCAGCGTCCCTGGATCATCGTCTACGACGACTAGATGTTCCACAACGCCGTCGTGGTCCTGGTGCGCGACCGAGGCCATGGCGCGAACCAGCAAGTCCGGCCGCCCACGGGTCACTGTTACGACCGTTACCGCGGTCATGGCTGCCACCAGAACGTTCCGTTCGCCTTCATCCACGCGATTACGTCAGCGGCGATGCGGTCGACGTCCCCATCTGATACATCGACGGTCAGTGACGGCAATGTAGAGTTGGCCACCAGCTCCTCCATCGTTGCCTGCTCGGCCACGAAGACGTCCAGGTCGTGGTACCGGGCTGGGTTCTCCGAGTAGGTGAGGCGATGCTCGCGCGCGGCGGCGAACGTCTTGGGATCGCGCCAGCAATGCACCAGAGCGAAACCCAGGTCCCGCAGCCGTTCGTCGACCCAGTCGAGCCGGACCTCACGCCCGTACCGGAGCCTCTGGTGGGAAACCGTCGAGATGTGGAACCGGTCAATTACCCAGTAGTGGTCCCGGTGCAGCTCAAGAAGGTGGAGGTGGGCGTCGTAGCAGTCAAGGACCCAGTCCAAGTCCTCCTCTCGGAACTCGATCATGCTCCGACCCGGGTTCGCCTTGGTCGGCGGCGCCCCGGATCGCGTCTCCCATTCGGCCGACATGAGAGGGATATGCCAACGCCGCATTCGGTGCCCGATGACGTCGGGGTGTTCAGCGAGGGCGAAGGCGACATCAGTCTTGCGGGTCAGGTGGGTCCCCTCCAGCAGGATCTTGGGCTGGGGAATGAGCCGGAGGTCACCCACGGGGTGGATATCGCTCATGGGTCCGTCGGCACCCGTGGTAGGTGGTCGCTCGTCACCGGCGCGCCAGTCACACACCCAAGGTCGTCGTACGGCACTCGCGACGAGCCGAGCCAGGCCGTCCCAGCCGCGATGTAGCGAAGAACGTAAGCGCTCCGCATAGCCCCCGATCCGTTCGGCGTCGACCCGTGCCAAAGCAACGGGTGATGGAAGCCGCCTTCGCCGGCACGGGTCCGATAGACAACCACGGGATGGCCAGCCGACCCAGGGTCTTGGGTGAGCGTCGGGACCCCGGGGCGGTGCTCGGCCATGAAGGTGGCCGCGTCCCGGAACTGCACAGGGAGGTGCTCGACCGTGCGATGCGAGCCGGGAACCACAGTCATCGCCCCGTTGGCGGCATGGATGTCATCGAGTGCGATCCAGACGGTGACGACTGCTGGGTCCTCGATCGGCCAGTACGACAGGTCCTGGTGCCACGGAACGACACCCGCGCCGGGCGCCTTGGCAACGACGTTGTCCTCCATGAGCAGCACCTCTTCGCACCCGAGTAGCTGTTTGGCCATGAACCCGATCCTCGGGTCCAAGGCGATGGCCCGGAAGCGGGGGTCGAGTCGCCAGATGTTGAACAGGAACGGCAACGTGTGTGGCTCAGTCGGCTGCTCGTCGACGTACTCGTAGGTGACCGTCCCGTCGCCCGCCTCGATCCGACGAACCTTTACCTCGTCAGTTAGCTCGTAGCGCTCGGTCGGCACAAGGCCGGCAATGTGCTCAGCAGCGGCGTGACGAAGCCGGACCGCATCATGGAAGTCAATGATCGCAACCGGCTGGACGAACCCTTCGACTCGGTAGCGCTCGACTTCTTTGACAGTTAGGCGCTGCCGGGGGGCGCTCACGCCTGATCCTCGAGCGGAAACTGACGGTCGGGCTCGGGAAACACATATTCGTTGTACCGAGGGTGGTCGAACACGTGCAGTACGAACATCCCCTCGACCCACGGGCCGTCAACCGGGGCCACCTTGTGCCTTAGACCATTTATGCGGGCCAGCTTCCGTCGCTGATGGCGCTCGTTGAACTCACCAATGGCCAGCAGCTCCCCGGTGTACTCGGAATGCATTTCGGCGTGCGGCCCGACCGTGTCGTCGAAGTAGCACAGAACTCGAGGGAGGTAGCGATCGAGATCGTCGCTCTCCAAGAGCGCCTTGAAGGCGGCGGACGTGGAGGAGTAGTAGTCGAGGTCGAACGAGACGAAGCCGATCGGTGGAGGTGCCGAGGCCAGGAAGTCCGCACCGGTCTGGGCGATATCGCCCAGTACCAGGCCCGCGTTGCCCAGCCGCGCCTGCAGGAGCGGCTCGTCCATTCGGAAAAACCCCTGCCGCCACGCGTAGGGCACGTCTCGATGATCGACGGGGGGCGGCATCCCGGTCCCGAGGTCGAAGCCCACGACCCGCGTCGCAACGCCACGGTCGGCTCCCACATCGATCGCTAGCCGCTCGAGTTCGACCAAGCCATTGCCACCAGCCACACCCAGTTCAAGAACGCTGACGGCGGGCAGGCCGAGCGCGGCCGTGAGCTCCACAGCACCGAGCACCCCGTAGGCATATTGGTGAAAGTCGACAGCCTCGCGCAGGAGTTCCGGAGGCCCAGACTCGCCCCAGCTCACGTCGGGCCCTCGAAGGCTCCAGCCCGCGCCGGGGCAGCTTCGGCTCGGAGGAGCGCGCGCAAACGGCCAAGCTGGGCGCGTGACGACGCGGCCAGCAGCCGGTTGCCGCTCGGAGCGCTCTCGTCGAAGAGCGGCCTCCCGTCCCGCTCAACGACCACGCCACCCGCCTCCTGCAGAACAAGCGCCGCGCCCGCGTAGTCCCACAGCGACACGGTATTTCGCTCGTCGACGTAAGCGTCGAACGTCCCGTCGGCCACCCGGCAGAGGTCGTGGGCCGAAGCACCTGACACGCGCGTCCAGGCTCGTGGTTGTATGACGGCAATTGGGTCACCAGTGGCCACAACGAGGATGTCCGCCCGCGGCCGACAGGTCAGCTCAGTGTCGCCACACCACGCCCCCGCTCCACGCAGAGCCGAGTAGCGCCGACCGGATGCGAGGTTCGTGACGAGCGCAGCCCTAGGCCCGGCGCTGTCGAATGCACACAGGCTCGGCCCGTAGGGGTCGAGGCCGCGGCTGCAGTTGGTCGATCCATCGATTGGATCGACCACCACACGCACCGACCGTTCGGGCCGATGGACACCGGATTCCTCAGACATCACGCCAACTCCACTGGCGAGGAGGACCTCGACTGCAGCACGGTCGGCCAGCAAGTCCACCTCAAACTGATCGTCGTGCCCGGGCGCACGTCGCTCCCGGTTAGCGAGAGGCACAGAGTCCACCGCCTCCTCGATGGCGTCGGCCGCTGCCTCGAGGAGTCGCATGAGCTTCGGATTGTCCACGAACACCTCCTTCGGGTGGCCCACTGAGACTAGGCGGCAGGGAAAGCGACCTCCGCTGGCTGCAACGCCGATTGCCTATCCTCCTCCTCACCATGCCCCGGCGGGGAGGACCATCGTTGCCCGATCACCCAAGTACGAACGAGAACCGGGCCCCAGGGGACCTCACGACCACACTCCTCGAGGACCAGCTGCGCTACTACCGACTCGGTGCATCCGAGTACCACGAGGCGAACAACGACCTGCTGGCCGCGACCGACCCTGACGGCGCGTCGCGACGCGCAGGACGGCAGCAGGCGCTCGCTGCACTCGCCCCGGCCCGGGGCCGCAGAGTCCTAGAGCTGGCGGGGGGCACGGGCCTCTACACACGGCCGCTGGCGGTGCTCGCCGACCGCCTCACCGTGGTTGACGCGTCGCCGGAAAGCCTCGCGCTGAACCGCTCACATCTCGACCCCCACACCTACGTGACCTTCGTCGCGGCGGACATCTTCCAGTGGACGCCGGTCGAACAGTATGACGTTGTGGTCTTCGCGTTCTGGCTGTCCCACGTCCCGCTCGAACTGTTTGACCGCTTCTGGGAGCTCGTCGATGCGTGCCTCCATGACGAAGGGACGGTCGTCGTCATCGACGCTCGAGCGCCCCGGGCCGCCGCTTCTCTGCACCAGAAGGAGACGTTCTTCTCCGAGGAGCGGATCGACGACGGCGTCGTGATGCGTCAGCTCGGGGACGGGTCCAGGCACCGCGTGGTCCGCGTAATGTGGGACCCGCAGGAGCTGACGGCCCGCCTTGCCTTGAGCGGGTGGGACGCCACCTTCGAAGACTCGAGCTGGTTGATCGGACACGTGGTTCGAAAGCCGTCGGTCGCCGAGGCGGTTCGCAGCGATGGTTGAGTCCCCGGGGCGCGCCCACGCTGACGGCGTCGAAGCGTTCATCCGCAGGATCGCCGCCGCGTTCGCGCTGGGCGAGCCGACCGACTGGCAGGCCCTCCCGGACGTCTCCACAAACCTGAGGTGGGACGTTTGGACACCGAGCGGCCGCTACGTGGTGAAACAGCTCCGCTACCCGCCGACGGACGACATCTGGAGGCGGGCCGTGGAGCGTGCGGCCGATTTCGAATTGCGAGCGCACCGCGCCGGGTTCGTCGCCATGGCACCCCCCCGACACTCGGTGGAGGGCCACCTCATCGAGCTCACAACCGGCGTCGACGGACCGGCAGCACTAATACGGGTTCACGAGTGGATGGCGGGTGAACCTGTGTCGCCGCTGGCGCCGCTGGCCACTGTCGCCGCCGCAGGGCAGCAGCTGGCGTCGGTCCAGAACTTCGGCGCGGTCGACCACGCCGGGCAGGCCGGCTCGCTCCGGTGGTGGAGTTGGGAACCCGACCGGTGGCTGACTGCGCTTGCCGACGCTGCAATGATCGACCCGCGCGTGGCCGCCGATGGGCGCAGGGCCTTAGCCGAGGCCGCTTCCCTGATCGACCTTTCTGAGCGGTGCGCCAAGACGTGGAGGATGTGCCACTTCGACCACAAGCCGGACAACGTGCTCCTCACCACTAGAGGGCTAGTCCTGCTGGACTGGGATGAGGCCGCCATGTGCCCGCCTCGATGCGAGGCTGCGGAGGCCGCCCTCCTCTGGGCCGCTACCGGCGAAGAGATCGACCGCCAGCGGCTCGACGCGTTCCTCGAAGGCTTCCGCACTGCCGGGGGGAATCTGGACGAACCAACGGTAGCCGACATGGGCAAGTGGGTGGCCTCGAAGACCGGCTGGTTCGACTACACGGCGCGTCGCGCCCTCCAGGTGCTCCCGTGTAGTGGCAGGGAGGCCGATCGCGCGCTGACACTCGCTCGCTCGGCGCTCCAAGAGCTGTCTGACGGGCTCGGCGCTGCCGACCAATGGGTGAGGTGGATGGGCTGAGGACCCCACCCATCCGTAACCCCCAACGCTCACTCAGGTGCGGATCAGGGTGATCGTGAGGACCGAAGTGGCAGCAAAGGCAACGCCGCCATAGAACCACAGGATGTGCTCGCGGTGTCGGACCAGGCCTACAACGTCTCGAAGTCGGAGTTCGTGGTCCGCGATGCCCGCTCCGTATCCAAATCTGTAGTCGATGCTCGCGGCGCTGTTTGGCGACCGGCGGAGCCCGTCGATCAACCGTTCGACAGCGTTCGAACGGTTGATGAGCAGGGCTTCATGGGACATGTAGACCATCTCGAGGAGGAAGAAGAGCAGCGCGGCCATCGGTGCCAAGACGCCGATAGCGGCTGAGCGCTGCTGAAGCGCGAGCGCCGCGGTAGCGGTGAACACGGTGATGAGCCAGGCTCGGGTCCGTTGGCGATGGCCGTCGAACCTCTCGATCGTCGCCTGAAGATGCTCGAACTCGAGCAACAGCGCCGACCACGTGCGCTCCCCGCTAGCGTCCACGCCGCAGATTCTCGCACATGACCGACGAGGGCCTCGGCGAACTCGGACGACGCAGATGGAGCCCCGACGCGATAGCGACACCGGACCTGTGTGCGTGCAACACTGCGTGTCGTCCCGCTGGCTGGGGTGAGGTCGAACGATGAGTGAGCAGGACAAGACGAGAACGCTAGACAGGTCGGGCAGGCAACTCAACGTCCTCATCAGCGAGCCCCAGGGGATCGTGGGCGAGAACCAGTTCGAACGTCCTCGTGCCTACCTGCCCTACGTGTGGGCGGTCCTAAAGACCTACTACGACGAAACCTCCGAACTCCGCACTTGCCGCTGGTTGACCCCCGTGTGGGATGGCGGGCTAGGCGACGATGTGCTCGCCCGCTACGGCGACACGCCCATCGACGTCCTCGGGCTGAGCTGCTACACGTGGAACTGGCGCATCCAATGCAGCATCGCCGAGGCGGTCAAGTCGGTTCACCCCCACTGCCTCATCATCGCAGGTGGCCCGGACCCGGACTACAAGGATCCCCACTTCTTCGATCGCCATCCCTACATCGATGCCATCGCGCTCAAGGACGGCGAGATCACATTCACGCGCATCCTCGACGCGGTCAGCCGGGGCATTATCGACCTGGATGGAATCCCGGGCTTGTACCTCCCGACCCCGACGGGGCCACGCCTGACCGCCGAGCCCGAGGTGCCCCGTTCCTTCCCGACGAGCCCCTACTCCGCCCAGGGCGAGCACCTCGCGGCGCTGATCCGGGACTCAGGCGCCACGTTCGACGCCGTCCTCGAGACCAACCGGGGGTGCCCCTACGGCTGCAGCTTCTGCGACTGGGGGTCGAACACGATGTCAAAGATCCGAAAGTTCGAAATCGAACGGGTGCGAGCGGACTTGGACTGGCTCGGGACCCACCGGATCGATCGCTTCATGCTGGTCGACGCCAACTTCGGGATCCTACCCCGTGATGTGGAGATCGCCGATCTGATCAACTCCACGCGGGAAAGACACGGTGGCTTCCCGCGCTACGTCTTTTGGAGCGCTGCCAAGAACCACCCCGACCGGGTCGTATCGATAGCTGAGAAGCTCGCGGACAGCGGCGTATGCACTTCGCACGCCCTATCGATCCAACACACGCACCCAGAGGTGCTGGCGGCAACCGATCGGGCCAACATCTCGCCCGAGCGGCAGGTCGCAGTCGTCAAGGCGCTCATGGAGTCGTGGGTCCCCATCGAAGTGCAGCTCATTCTCGGGCTGCCTGGCGACACCCCGACGAGGTGGCGCAACTGCATGACGGACCTGATGGAGTGGGGAATTCATGAGGACTATCTGGTCATGACGTACCGCCTGCTCCCAAACGCGCCGGCTGCCGAGCCGGATTACATCGAGCGATGGGGGCTCAGCTGGATCGACCGAGTCACCCACGACCTCGCCGTGCGCGACCTGGCTGCCCCTCGGAGCCTGCTTGCGCAGCACGAGCGGCTGGTAGTCACCAGTTGCTCGTATGACGCCGCTGACTGGGTTCAGATGGCTACCGAGGCAGCCTTCATCAAGGCGCTGCACAACTCCGGTCTGACGCAGAAGCTCGCCGTCTACCTTCGCCTTACACACAACGTGAACTACCGAGTCTTCTACGACCGTCTTCTCCATGAACCGGACAGCCCCCCCGTCCTGCGCGAGCTCTGGGAGCGGATCGCCACGCACTACGCAGGATTCCTGGCCGATGAGTGGGCCAGCGACCACATCGCAGTGGTCGGGGTTCCAGGCTTCGACCTCGCCCTCCACCCCTCCTACTGGCTCTACGTGGCCCTGTGCCAGGACCTTGACCGCCTCTTCGCTGAAATCGCCGCCAGCATTGGGCGGATGCACCCCGACGTGGACCTCCTCGACGAGCTCATCCGGTACCAACGTCAGATAGTGATCACTCCAGAGTTCGATCCGCGGGGCGGCATCGCACTGGAGGTGTCTCGTGACTGGGCCGCGTACTTCGCCGCGGCGCGTGGCCTCGAGGGCGGCGACGCCATGCCAGAGCCGAAGCCGATGCCGCCGTCAACGGTGCTGATGGGTGGGCGGCGCGCAGGCGATCCCGGACGCCATGCCAACCAGCCCGGCTACTACGAGCGAGATTTCTCTTGGTACGCCGGTGATCCGGACGGCCGGACGGCAAGGTGGATCGAGGCAGTAGTCCTCGGCCGCAACTCCGCCGCTATCAACACCGTGTCCGACCTCGCCGTCGCAGCGCGGTAGTCGGTCACCGGGCGGGGCGGCCCCGACTTCGGCGAGGGGGTTCCGCCCCGCGGGCCAGCTCACTGGAGCGGCGCGCCGGGAGGTGAGCCTCGAACGCCGAGATTGTCGCCAGCGCCCTCCGATCCTCCCGAACCGACGCAATAAAGAGGCGCTCTGCAAGCTCTGGCGACAAGTCACGCACGCTGCGGGACCCGACCGTCTGGTTGAGGCCGAGGCGGAGTGGTGCTAGCGCCTCTCCGACCGTGGGCTTGCTGCGCTCGAAGAGGTAGTTCACGAAGCGCCAATAGTTGGTGCGGTCGCGGTCGGCGATCGCCGGGTCAGGCCGCCGGACCGCGGTGAGGATTGCGGCCGTGACCCGAGGCTGCGGGTTGAACTCGGCGGGTCGTACGATCGCAGGAGTATCAAACGCCAGGAAAGGGGCGAGCGAGAGGGAGAGCTTGGTGGTGCCGAACCCGCCTGCCACCCGCTGACCGAACGGGCGCTCGACGATGAGCGCGCCAGAGACGAAGTGGGGCGCCAATAGCCATCGCCGGACAAGCTGAGTCGAAAGATTGAAGGGCGGGTTCGCAGCGATGACGAAGGGCTCGGAAGGAAGTGCGGCTGTCATGAGGTCCTGCTCGACAACCTCCACGCGAGGTTCGTCGGCATAGGTCGAGCGCAGCCTGGCGGCGAGCCGCGGATCGCTTTCGATTGCGATCACAGGGCCCTCTCGACGGAGAGCAGCGCTGGTGATGATGCCCCGACCTGCGCCGAGGTCAACACACAGATAGCTCGCGGCCCCTCCTGCGAGGTAGACGAGACGCCTCGCCGTGCGCTGGCTCCGAAGAAAGTTCTGCCCGAGCTCAGCGGAGCGCATCTGTGCATTACAGCACTCCTTGAAGCACCCCGAGTTCCTTCAACTCTCCCGGACCTCGGAACGAGGCCATGCCGAAGCAGCATGTCCCTGGGAACACGACGTACTCCGGGACGAGCGTGAACGGCGGAGCGGCCTGCGGTTCTCGGGGCCGTCGCTGTCACACGCGGTGACGTGACCAACGGAGCTGCGTCAAGGCGCACCGGCTCACCCCAAGCCGATTCCCACGTCCGATGCATCAGCCACGGGCCGATGGCCGAGTTCTTCGATCCCTTGCGCCGGCGGACCGCTCCGGTCCAGGTCAGGCAAGTCACCGACGACGGCACGGAGGTGCGCAACCTGCGCGGCCGCCCTCGGTACTCCACCGATCGGATCTGCACTCTCGATGCCCCACCTGGCTCGATAGTCGGCGAGGTCCTCCATGGTCTGGCGGACGTCGCGGTTGACCGTCGTGGCCGTGCGACCGGCCAGGGAGCAGAGCGCCCTGTCGACCCACTGCTCACCTCCGTCGACGGCGTCGTGGAGCGGCTTCGAGGTGCTCGTCAGCTTGAGGTTCGTGCGCAGGTCGTCCAGTTCCGGCCCGTAGGTGCGGGTCTCGATGGCTCTCGTGATCTCCGCGTACTCGACGACGTGGGGCCAGTTGGCGAGGATCCAGTCGCGACGGGAGCACTGTGCTTCGAGTGCTGCGTTGAGCGCCTCGGTGGTGTCCGCGAGGGTGAGCTGGTCGCCGTCTCGGAGTCTGGCGATCAGGTCCCGCTGGTCCGCAGGAGCGGTCTCAAAGCGCTCGTCGAGCTCCGTAAGCCGAGCCTCGAGCTGGCTGCGGGAAGGCAGCAGGGGCCAGGGGCCGAGTTCTGGGTGGGTCCCGGCTGCGTCGAGGTGGGCGCGGGCTTCGAGCACGTGTCGAGAGGCACCGTGCCACCGGGCGAGCGCCGCCGGCTCAACAGGTACGGGCCCGAGACCGGGTTCGCTGTCGTCGAGCCCGACGCTGGCTCGATGCTCGGTGATCGTGCGGACGGCGTGGTCCCAGACGCGTGCGTCGTGGGCGCCGGGTGGGCGCGACCCGATCAGGTCGGTCAGCCACTCCGGCGAGCGAGCGGCGAGAAGCGCAGCGGATCGGTCGATGAGCAGGGCCGCAGCGCGTTCGTGGCGTTGCGCTTCGCCGGCTTCGATTCCGTCAACGGCGAGGTGCTGGTGCCAGTCGCCGATCGTTCTGCCACAGGAGCTCACGAGATGGTCGAGGGTCACCTGGGCGACGGCTGGCAGGACACGCGCCGGAGGGAGGTGACGCTCGACGATGTCGACCTCGGTCCACGGAAGCTCTCGGATCGCCTCGTGGCCGTGGCGCGAGCGGAAGTGGATCGTGACGGTGCCTGCGGTGTCGTCGAAGCCGACGACGGTGCCGATGTTCTGGCGATCGAATGCTTTCACCTGTTGGCCGAGCTGGACGTGGTGGGCGGTCCGCTGTGCTCGTTCGACGGCGGCGGCGAGGACGTCGGGATCGACGCCGATGTGCAACGTGGCGGCCCGCTCGGCGGTCCGACATTGAACGGCGCGGCGTTCGAGATCGGTAAGCGTCGACGTGGACGCAAGGTGGGAGACGATGTCGGCGTCGGGGTCCCGGCTGAGCGCCATGTGCTTGGCTCGCGAGCGCTCGAGCCGGTCGAGGAGGTCGTCGATGGCTTCGGGTGGTTCCTCGGTGGGCAGCGGGATGCCGCGGTCATGTCGTGCGAGGTCGCGGTCGAGCTGCTCCATCTGGGGCGCGGGAATGATGAGCTCGGTCGAGGCGCGCCCGCGGGACATCTGCACGTAGGCGGCCTCTCGGTAGAGACCATCGGCGCCGACCGCTATGGCCAGGTCCCAGGTGCCGCCCTGGGCGCGGTGAGCGGTGACTGCATACCCGTGGTCGACGTGCTCGGTGACGTAGTGCGCGTCGAGCCGGATGACTGTGTGG
>CAZVVS010000085.1:0-14897 GCA_964630585.1 uncultured Gordonia sp. | reverse complement strand
GATCTGCTCGGGTCGGACGGCGTAGCCGTGACCCATCTCCCACAGCTGTCCCCAGCCGGTCTCGTCGAGCGGATCGGAGACATCGACCTCGGGAGCAGCCAGCAGCGCCTCCCAGGTCCGATCGGCAAGGTCGGGACGCACCGCGCCGTCGTCGGTCACGAACACCGCCCGGCACGTTCGGTCGCCCTTGCCCGTTCCGATCTCCCAGACCGAGAGCAGTCCGCTTCGCCCCCCGGCGATCGTCGGGACCGGTTCCGAAGGAGACACCTCAGGAAGGATGTCGAGGACGCTGCTTCCGTCGTCTCGACCGAGCACAGCGGCGCGAGCGGCGCTGGCCACATCGATCCACGGGACCGGGTCATCCCCCCCGCCGATCGTGGGGCGGTGGGCGGCCGGGTCGACCAGGTCGAGGAACGTCGCAGCTTCGACAGACTCGGTCCGAGTCTCGACCTCGAAGGTCTCACCGGCTGCGGACAGGTCGTCACCGGCGATGGCCGCGAGGTAGATGTCGTCGGCGTGGCGGTCGGCGCTGTTGAGGATGTCGCCGGCCTTGTCGGCGCCCAGCTCGTTGAGGATCACGGCGAGCTTCGTCTGCAACACCTCGATCACCCGGGCATCGATGGACTGCTCCATCGTCAGGTTGACCGCCTGCACCGGCCGCTTCTGTCCGATGCGATCGACTCGCCCGATCCTCTGCTCGATGCGCGATGGCGACCAGGGGAGGTCGTAGTTGATCACCACATGGGCGAACTGCAGGTTGATGCCCTCGCCGCCCGCGTCGGTCGAGACGAGGACCCGCGCCCGATCCCTGAAGGTGGTCTGCACGACGGCCCGCTCGTGGATGCCCATCTGGCCGTTGATGGCGACGGCGTCGAGGCCAGCGTTCTCGAACAGCTCGAGGAGCATGCTCTGGGTCTGGGTGAACTCGGTGAACACAACCGCCTTCAGGGCAGGATCCGCCTCGCTCACCGCCAGCTCGTCGAGCAGCACCAGGAGATCACGCGCCTTCGCGTCCAGGCCGGACGCCACGGCACGTTGCGCCAGATCGATGAGCAGCTCGACCTCGGCGAGCTCGTTGCCCCATGCGGCTCCGAGGGCACCTTGGAGTGCATCGACCTGCTCCTCGCCGGAGAGGTCGCCCCACTCCTCGGCCCCCTCCGGGAACAGCCGGAGCTGAGTGTGTTCCTCCACGATCGCGCCGTGTCTCTTGTGGAGTGCCGACAGCACCGCCGCCGTGCTGCTTGACGCCAGCCGTTGCATCAGCAACACGAGGAACCCGACAGCCGGGCGCTTCTCGACCTTGGCCCGCTGGTATCCGTGGCGCACGTAGTCGGTCACGGCCTCGTAGAGCTGCTGCTCGATGGCGCGGGTGCCATAGGGGACGACCCGGAGGCGCGTGGTGCGGGGCTGGAAGAGTGGTTGGCCACGGAGGTCGGTCGTCTGTCGCTTGTCGCTACGCACCACCACCGGCGCGACGTTGGATCGTTCCAGCGGCAGCCCGTGGACAAACCGATCGTCGATCAGGCCGAGCAGCCGCGCAAACGCATCGGACTTACCGGAGTGCGGAGTCGCCGACAGGAGCAACAGGTGAGCAGCGGCCCCGGCGAGGTCGACGGCGAGTCGGTGCCGGGCAACGTCCTCCGTACTGCCGCTGACGTGGTGGGCTTCGTCGAACACGACCAGATCCCAGCCAGCGTCGATGACGGCATCGAAGCGGGCACGGTTGAACTCCCGGACCTTGTCGGGCTCCCATCCCTGGCGAGCACGAAGGGGCTTGATCGAGTCGAGCGAGCACACGACCTGGTCGAAGGTGGCCCACGGGTTGATTCCGGCATCGACGGGGACGCCGCCGGCCCCTACCAGCACGAACTCCTCACCAAAGTGCTGGGCCATCTCGGCGACCCATTGGAGCTGCACGCCCTTGGGGGCCACAATCAGGATCCTGCGGGCACGTCCGCGGGCCTTCAGCTCGCTGATGACCAGTCCAGCCTCGATCGTCTTGCCGAGCCCGACCTCATCGGCGAAGAGAAGGCGTACGGGGTTGGTGGCAAGCGCCCGTTCCAGCGCCACCACCTGGTGGGGCAGCGGCTCGAGCGCTCTGTTATGGGTCGCAGCAGCACCCGGGGGTGCGAGTGCGGCCACGGCACGCGCTGCGGCTGCTCTCCACACCAGCTCGGCGCTGCTCCACGGCCGGGAGGTGACCGACTCAAGCGATGCGCTTGTGACTCGCTCGACGGCCCCCCGGCTGGGTACGACGATCTGAGCCGTGGCGGTCGGCGCAGCTCCCGTCTCGGCCAACACCCTGACGGTCTCGTGGCCAACGGGCCACCACCGCCACTCGGAGCTCATCCCGCCACGAGAATCTCGGCGTTGTCGACGAAGTACCGCAGCGTCGGATCCTCGACGAGCACGTCGGACGGGAGGCGCTTCCCGATCTTCACGATCAGGTCGAACTCGCGTCGATCCCACGCATCGTCAAAGCCAGCACGGACGGCCTCTGATCGGAACCGGGTGAGCTTTCCCGTGCCCGACAGGTAGCTCTCGAACTCGCGGAGTAGCGAGCGCCGACGGAGCTTCTCGAGGTCGGCAGCCTTCTTCGGGTCGGGCACGTACCACCGCCCCTCGTCATCCTGCACGAAGTTCTGTTCGAGCAAGGCCCTCAGCTCTGGAAGTTCCTCCCAGTCCGACAGCCCATTGCCCAGCTCGGACAGAAAGGCCGGCTGGATCTCGCTGTAGGGCAAGGGACGCTTGCGCGTCTTGAGGTACTGGCGCAGCCACTGCACCGCCGACGACTCGCCGGTGATGAACAGCGTGTCCTCCAGGAGATCCTTGATCGTGATGCGGTGACGCTCGTAGGACTCCACTTGCGAGTCGAGGAAGTACATGCCGTCCCGAGACGGGAACCGCTGGTCGAGCCCGGCGAAGAACTCGGTTGTGGTGACTGGCACTGGAATCCGCCGGTTGACGTGGAAGGCGATCATCCGGTCGTAGAGCCGATCGGCAATCCGTTCGCGGATCGGGCGAGCCTCACCACGGCGACCATCGGTGATCGGAAGGTGCGAGAGGTGCTCGCGCACGAACGACCAGGCGGTGTCTGGGTCGCCGTCGCCGACGATGCCCTCCGTCGGCGACGAGATCGCCGGCTTGTAGCACGAGATAACGAGGTCCTTCTTAGCGGCGCTATCGGCCGAGATCTGTCGAAATGACAGCTGTCCCTTGTCGAGAATCCGCGTGTCGGCCACGACAAATCCCGAACGCTCGAGCGCCCGCTGAACCGCTAGCCACACCTTGTTGCTGGAGTTGGAGAACTCCACGGTCATCCATCGCCCTGGTTTGAGCACTCGGTAGAACTCGGTGAAACACTCCGCCATGAGACCGGCGTAGTCCTCCAGACTCTTCTTGCGAGTTCGGTTGCCGTCAACAATGGCTTCCTTCTCGGTCGCCGTGTGCACCCCGTGCCACGCCTCGATTAAGTAAGCAAGGTCAGAGTAGTAGAAGTTCTCACCAAACGGAGGATCAACGAACACGTAGTCGATGCTGTTATCAGGGAGACCCAGATCGGACGATGACCCAGTTGAGATCATGACGTTACCGGCCTTAGCGGGACTACCGCCCCACACCTTCTTCAGTGATTCGCGCTTGCCGGTCGATGGCCGAGATCCGATCATGTTGTACGTGGGACTCGGCTCGGAGTGGAGCGACCCCACGTAGTATACGCCGCTAAGGTAGCGGTTCACCTGGCTGAAATGCGTCGGAACAAACCGATTCATGAACGAGAAGCCCCAGAGGTTCTGGTCGAGCCAGAAGAGCAAGGCATGGCGTGTGAGGGGATCGGCTTCTTCATTGCACAAAGACCACAACACGCTCAGTGAAGCGAGAGCCCGGTTGGACCAAAAGTGTTGAACCCGATCGAAGCCCTTCTCGCGAAATGCCCAGGCATCGAGCCGATGAAGATATGGGATTCGATCCGAGGGGAACGGAGGGACTTGAAGGCCAGCTATTCGGCTCAGCGTTGCAAGGTCGTCGCTTTCAGGTTTCTTGGAGTATTTCTGCTTGCCGATTCGATAGTGCAACTCCACCAGCCGGAAGTCGAGCCGCTCGACAGTCCCTCCGCCCAGCACGGTCGTGACGCTTCGTCGAGGCTCGAGTGCCTTCTTATTCAGCTCGGCATTGCACGAACTGCAATAGAAGGTGGCCCGAACCTGCTTCGTAGCGGTATCGAACGCGACGTCGTAGAAGATAATCTCTGCGGCACATGATGGGCAGGTAAAGACCTCGGACCACACAGAGTAGTCGATTGATACTTGGCGCCCATCAGTATGGGTGGTTTCGTACATCCATCCGTAGTCACGCTGGAATGCTTCAAGAACTCGGCTGGACGCTGCGGAGAACTTCTCAGAGTCAATCGGCAGGTTCATACCAGCGCTGATGAAGGTCGCCGAGGGAGATAGGTCCTGGAGCACTGCCCGACGGGGGCCCCACCGCACCTTCCCCATCTCCTCCTCGATCGCCGTTCGAGTTGCAGCATCGGGTGCTCCGCACGCTTGTGCAGCAAGGCCGGTCATCCCTGTGCCACAAAAGCCATCGAGGACCACGTCGCCGGGCTTCGTGTAGTGGAGGAGGAACCGCATGATGGCCGGGTGCGGCACCTTGGTCGGGTAACTGTGCGCCTTGTAGAACGCGTTGCCCTTCCCGACAGTGATGTCGGTGACGTACGGGCCGGGATCCTCACGGTCGGCGTCGTCGCTCCGCGCCTCCTCGAGCCAGTCCGTGATGTACGGGTTGGGGCAGGCGGTGTGGAACGGAGGCAGGCTCAACGCAACGATGGCTTCGTCATCCCCGGCGGGGAAGCCGGATCGGTCCCGGAGACCGTCGAGCTTGCTGGCGAGGTCTTCACGTGCCGATGCGATGTCCCACCCGGACGCTTCGGTCGATCCGAAAAGGCTCTCGGTCACTGGTCGTCCTCGGTCGACAAGATCACTCGCACACGATCCTGCGCAGCCCCAGCCGTCACCGCGCCGACATACTCGTCGAACCGTTCACGCAACTCCTCGGGCGCTGCCGCTGCGTCGCCCGGGAACAGGTGCTTCAACAGGTCGGCGGAGTCGATGGTCCGGATCTCGAACCGTCGGAACACCTGGTCGACAGCCGAGACGAACTCGTCGGTGAGCGGATCGGGGAGCTGACCTGAGTCGCGGAATGCCTCGATCATGGCCCGCTGGCCAGCAGCCAGCAGCCCGATCTGCTCGGCCAGCTCAGGATCGTTCAAGTTGTCACGGAGGGTCTCCCGCCAGGTCGTCAGCATTTCGCCGGCCCGCACCTCGATTTGTTCCACGCGGGCCTCCGCCGATGGACCTGCGACGGGAGCGGGCGTGTGCATGTCGACCTTGACCGACTTGCGGAGCGCAACGTCGTCGAGCTGCATGAGCGTCTTGATCTCGGCGAGGTCAGCCCGCAGCATCGAGAACTGCCCGCCCTGGAGCAGTGCGATGGTTGCGAGCTTGCCAAGGGACTCCCAGTCGTCGCTGTCGAGGAGCTGCTGCTTGCGCTTGTCTCCCGCGGCATCGAGGAAACTGTGCCGGTAGTAGGAACCGGCGGCCGCCACGAACTGCTTGCGCAGGTCCTCGCCTCGGGCGGTCAGGTCAGCGACGGCTGAGGTGTCGATCTCTGGCGCCGTCAGCGCAGCGATGATCTCGGCGCGGAGGGCAAGGGCATCATCGGACGCGGCAACGCCTTCGCCGAAGCATGCGACGGCCTCCCGAAGGAACCCGCAAACCCCTTCGAGCTTGCTGGTCGCCTTCTGCAGTAAATCGAGTCGAGCCAGCTCGACTTTGCCGGCCTTCGCATCGGCGATGGCGGAGTCCTCCAAGGCGAACTTGTTGAGTTTGCCGACGGAGTTACGTGCCTTGACGTCCTCGGCAAGCGCTCGCAGTGCCGCCACGCGGGCCTGTCGCTCACTGGCGAGGTCGACCAGCTCGTCGCCCCAGAGCTCGATGCCTTCGGCAAGGGTGCGGTCGGCGTCGACGACTCGGCTCAGCAGGTCGGTGGCGCGGGTGCCAAAGTCACTCACCAGGGACGCGGTCACTCCGCTGGACGGCACCGAGCCAGGGGGCAGACCGAGCAATTCGGCCGCAGCGGACAGCCGATCGGTGGGGAGCGCAGCCGGGGGTGCGAGGTGGGTGAACTCGACCAGGTCGTCGAGTGGCATCTTGGCTAGCCGATCGAGACCGAGCGCGTCGACCTTCCCTGATGGGTACGTCAGCTCGGCCTTGCCGAGGTGGGTGAGCGCAGCAGCCGTGACAACGCACCAGGCGGGTTCGAGGTGCCACGGGGCCCAACTCCGCAGTCCGGGGTCCCGCTCGACCAGAAGGTCGGAACGGTTCAGCACCTTGCCCCCGGCCGCAGCAAGCTGATTGGCGAGCGCACTGGCGAACTCGCCGTCGGCGCGGATGCCGTCGTCATTGCCAAGCAGGCCGAGCGAGCCGAGGATCTTGCGGCTGGCGGTCGTGGCGCGGCTCGTGTCGGAGAGGTGCACAAGCGCCGAGTGGACAGCATCTCCCAGGTTGCCGGGGGTGATCTCCACCGCGAAGGCCGGATACCCGGGGAACCGGTCCTCGAAGTTCTTGAGGAGAATGTGCGACGACACCGACCGGAGCTGGTCGCGCACCGAAGCCCGCGGCCCAGTCGCCTCGTTCAGGCACTCGGCGAGCATGCGCTTCTTGCCCTTGTAGGTGACCGACATGGCCGACGGGAGATTCGAACGGAGCCACGCCACCATCGCCTGATGGGCTTCGCGGGCCTTCTGTTCGTAGATGGGCCGACGGTCAGTGGTGGACTCTCGGGCCAGCTCCCGCGCACCGGCATAGCGGCGGAGCTGACCAGTGAACTCGTCGTCTTGGCCCTCGAGACGCAAGAAGACCTCATCGGGCTTCTCGTCGTCGATGAACTTCGGCAGGTCGTAGGGCTGAAGGAAGTAGAGGTAGAAGTCGCGCGGCGGCTGGGCGGTGGACCGCTCGTTGGGGGCACCCATGAACAGGTAGCCCGTACGGTCGCTGTTCGTGGCCGGCCATGGGAGGTCGTACTTCCAGATCCTGTAGCCAGCCACGTAGGGGTCGTCGCGGACGCCGAGCGCCTCTTCCATCGCGACGTAATAGGCGGCGTCGAGCTTGTCGTCATCCAGGCTGTCGGCGCGCTGGGCGATGAGCTGGTCGTAGTCGATGTCCTTGGCCACATCGAGGTAGATCTGACCGTTGTCGTCGTTGCGGCTGAGGAACTGGCCCGACACCGCGGCGAGCGTCTTGGCCAGGATGGTCTCGATCGTGGTGCGTAGGAATACGGCATCGAGCTTGGGGAGCCCGGGCGGGAGCAGGCAGAGCTGGTCGCGAAGCTCGTCGACGGTCAGACCGATCCGGACGTGGATGTCGTCGGTAGTGAGGCGGTGGATCGAGAGGGCGTCGACGATGCGTACCGCCGTGTCGACGTACTGCTCATCGGGCAGCGCCGTCTGAATCTTCGTGCGCACGACCTCGCTCTTGTCGAGCACTTCCTGCACCTCAGGCACCATCCGGGCGCTGGCATCCTCGACGAGGCGGGCACGGTATGAGTCGATGCTCACCACCCCGGGGCTGTCGGCGGGAATCTCTTCGTCGGCCCGGCGGCGAATCTCATTCTCGACGGTTCGGAGGACTTCTCGCTTTTCCACCAGGGTGAGCTGCTCAAAGGTGGCGAGGTAGGCGGGGTGGATGGGATAGAGGTCGACGAAGTCCTCGAGCCGTTCGGCCATGCCGTCGTACAGCGTCGTGAAGGGCGACAGGTGCTCTCGGATGCGGTCCTTCTGGTTGCTCGACTTCGGCAGCAGCCGCTCTCGGACCACGAACGCCACGTCCTCGCGGGCGATGCGCACTTGGTCGAAGCGGTCCTTCACCCGACGGATGGCATCGGCGGCACCGGCGAACCGAGGGTTGTCGAACAGCGACTCCTGTAGGCCACCGATCATCCGGAAGCGGGTGTTCTTGCAGGTCTCGCCGACTTCACGGAGGAAGGCCAGGTCCTGGATCAGCTCGGCGTCCTTGCGGCCGCGCAGGTAATCCAGCATCTCGTCGAGGACGAACAGGAGACCCCGGTCGGGGTGGACGGCCTCGAACGCGGCCATCATCTCGACCAGCGAGTCCTTGGTGTTGGTGACCTGCTCGATGGGCGGGAACGTGTAGTCCACTCCTCGAGCGGCCAGGCCCTTCGTGAGCTCGGTGCAGACGATGTCCCGCAGCGACATCGCCGAAGCGCCGATGTCGAACCGGACGACTTGGAATGTGCCGCTGATGGGCGCGAGCTTGTCGGCCAGGTCCTTGTGACGCAGGTCGGCGATCAGGTCCGGGAACTCAGCCACCGCTGCGATAACCGACATGAGGTGGGTCTTGCCGGTGCCGTAGGTGCCGACGACGAAGATGCCCTTGTTGTTGCTCGGCGAGTCGAACCGCAGGTTGGGCAGAACGACCTCGGCGAGCTGCGCTGCCATGCGGTCGGAAATCACGTAGGTCCCGACGTCAGCACGCGCAGCGTCGACGGTCGCCGAGTCGCGAACCTGCTTGACCTCTTCGAGCGGGGCGGGGATGTCGACGACGTCGCCGTACTTCATGCGGGGTAGCGCTCCAGGTTGTAGGGGACCTCGTCGGGGAACTGGGCATCGACTGGCCGAAGGACGACCAGATCGCGGGCAGCCTCGTCCACATGGTCCGCCCGCCCCGGAAGACTGTACGACAGCCTCCCTCCGGCAATCCGTCCTGGCCAGACGACGATCAATGCGGTGCTCTGAGACGTACGCCGAAGCTGTGACACAACATCGATCCGCAGCGGCGGAGTAAAGAGGACGTCGATGTCGAGGAGCAACGTGGTGGCCGCGCTGAGGCCACCTAGAGGGTCGTCGGCCGTGGGCGCCCGGTCCATGGTCGCGATTCGCTGGCCGAGGGACACGACCTCGTCGACCAGTGGAGAGATCACACCAACTAGCTGTCCGGACGCCGCTGACGATCCATCGATCAGCGCTGGCCGACCCCGGTTCGCACGAAGCTCTCGGGCCAGGGCGCCGAAGGCCTCAGGCCACCCGCCCGACACGGTCATCCTGCGTTCCTGAGGCCCGCGATGGGCGCCCGGCGCCCTCGTCCCTGATCGTCATCCAAGCCGGCGCGGACCGCCGAGACTCTCGAGCCAGAGGTACCTCGATGGCAACCGTGCTCGCCGACGCCGCCCCTGCTCACCCTGACCCGATCGCTACCCAGAGACGAGATCCGCCCTGAGCCCTGGCAGATCCATCCGGACATCAGCGGCCGGGCCTGGACCGGTCGTCCCGCCATGCCTCGACCTCAGATCGAATCCACAGCCGGCACTTGCCGTCGGCGAACTCGACGGCTGGCCGAGGGAAGCCCGGGTAACGCCGCAGGTAGGTCGTGACGCTGTTCTTGTGGCTGAGGCCGAGGATCCCGGCGACGACGCCGACGTCGATGAGGTCGTCGAGATCCACCTTCCGGCCCATGGGCGATCAGTCTATGCACATTGACACTGTCAGGAGTAGTCGGTAGTGTCTTGATACGTAGACCACATCCAAGCAGGTGGCCCCGGCGGTGCGTCAACACCCCGGGGCCTGGCCAGAACCCGGTGGAGGTTCCGACATGACCCAGCGTAGGCACCCCGTACCTGCGGGACTCGAGCAGATCGAGTCCCGCCTCACACTCTCGGTCGAGGAGACGGCCGAGCTACTCGGCCTCGGCCGGAGCGCGGCCTACGAGGCCGCACGACGCGGCGAGATCCCCTCCCGGCGACTGGGGCGACGGGTGATCGTGCCCGTCCCCGCGCTCCTCGAGTGGCTCGGCGCCTCGGCGCCGGCCGCCTGAGGCGGTCGCCGACATGCAGGGTCACATCCGCAAGCGCATCCACACCACCAAGGACGGCAGCCAGACCGTCAACTGGTACGTCGTCGTCGACTTGGGCCGGGACCCGGCCGGCAATCGCCGCCAGAAGTGGCACGGCGCGTTCCGCACCCGCAAGGCGGCCGAGGTCGCCCGAGCCAAGATCGTGGGCGGCCTCCACGACGGGACCTACTCCGAGCCCACCCGACTCACCCTCTCGGAGTGGGTCACGGATCAGTGGTTGCCCACGATCAAGTCGCAGGTGAAGCCGAGCACCTTCGACTCGTACCGACGCAACATCGAGCTGCACGTACTCCCCCGCATCGGCGGCCGGCGCCTCTCTGACCTCACCCCACCGATGCTCACCGGCATCTACGGCGACCTGCTCGAGTCCGGCCGGATCAACGGCAAGGGCGGTCTGAGCACCAAGACCGTGCGCTACATCCACACGATCCTCCACAAGGCGCTGGCCGACGCAGTCGACGCAGGCTTCGTCGCCGTGAACGTGGCCGAGCGGGCCAAGCCACCGCGGCCGCGCTCAGCCGCACCGACCGAGTTGCGGTTCTGGACCCCGGAAGAGCTCCGGCAGTTCCTCGACCTGGTCACCGGCCAGCGGATGGAGGCCGCATGGCACGTCGCCGCCATGACCGGCATGCGGCGAGGCGAGGTCCTCGGGCTCCGCTGGAGGGACCTCGATCTCGATGCCAGCCGCGTCCACGTCCGGCAAGCGCTGGTATCGGTCGCCTACAAGCTGATCACCTCGACACCCAAGACCCACCAGGCCCGGGTGATCGACCTGGACGCCGGAACCGTGGGGCAACTGCGACGCCACCGGTGCCGACAGCTGGCCGAGCGGAGCGAGTGGGGCGGCGAGTACGAGGACTCGGACCTGGTGTTCTGCAAGGAGAACGGGACGCCGCTCCACCCGCAGACGTTCACGCAAGCGTTCGAGCGACTCGTCGAGCGGTCCGACCTACCGAAGATCCGGCTTCACGACCTCCGCCACACCCACGCCACCATCGCTCTGCGGGCCGGCGTCCCCGTGAAAGTCATCAGCGAGCGCCTCGGCCACGAGACGCCCGCCTTCACGATGACCCAGTACGCCCACGTGATCCCCGGCATGCAAGCGGAGGCGGCTAGCCAGATTGCCTACCTCGTGCGGACCGCATAGCGCCCGTGACGATCCGCATGCCGCAGGCGGACGCTGCCGGCAACCTGTCGCACGCGGAGCGGAGTACGACTGAGATCGGCTCGTCTCTTCTCGCTCAATCGGCCGACATCGATTCGACCAGGAGGGCGAGACTTGAACTCAACAACGCAGGTGGCTCAGAGCGGGCGCTCGCCAGTTCCGACTCCGCCTCCCCCCTTAGGAACGCCATTCCAGCAGAGGGCACCTTGCCTTCAGTTGCGGCTAGGAGGAGTTCGCACAAAAGCAGAGGCCGGTCGCTCTGATTCTTCTCCAGGACCTCCATGAAGAGGGCTACACAGTCGTCGCCGCGGACGCCCCACCACGCCTCCTCAGACCCGATCCACCGGAGCACACTGGCGTGGATGATGCCGTCGAAGTAGCTCCTCATGACCAGCGGGAGGTCGAATCGAGCGACTCCCAGCGGGCCGCTTGGGGCGGCAAGGCGCGCACGGTGCATCGCTGAGCCGACAGCAGCCAGGACTACGACGTCGGTCAGCTCATGTCCGTAGTAGGAGGTGCGACGAAGCTGGAGCGTGGTTTCGCTCAAGAGCGGGCGGCCCGGAAGACGATCCTCGAGATCGTCAGCCTGTGGACCCTTGCGCAGAACCCTTCGTTCTTCGACCATCGGTGACCGAAGGGGGAGGAAGGTCAGCCAGAGGCTCAAGACAGCGCTGATCCCATCTTGGCCACGAAACGAGTTACGGATGCCGTCCCAAGTCCGGCGATCGGTCGGGTGAGCGTGGAGAACCAGGCCCTTCACGGCGAGCTCACCGTCGCGCTCTGAACGCCGCCAGGCATCGTGGACGTCGATTTGGAGCCGCTGCAAGGTCGCCCCCGTCCTGACCCCGAGGGCTACTACGAGGACGCGCGACCCCGTGAGGCCGCGCAACTGAGAAGCAAGGTCGTCGAGCCGGTCATCCCCGACCGACGGGACGACGCAGTACCGGTCGGAGCCGTGGAGACTCCTCCGGAGGGACGCCAGAAGGTCGTGGAGCGCCGGCGTACCGACACGATCGAGCGCCTCCACATCGTCACCGTCGAAGACCACCAGATCGAATCCGTCAACTGCACGCAGTGACCGCTCGATGGCGACGACCTCGAAATCGCCCTTCACGCGCTGAGCCAGGCCCTTTCGGATCTCGGCGAACCGTTTGTCTACCGCCTTGCCGGTGTGCTCGGAAGACGCCAGATACGCCGGCTCGAAATAGACGCCGTCAGTGATCAAAGCGTTGGCGTACTCGACCTGCGGCCGTCGATGGCGTATCGGCCCGTCGAACGAGATGACCTTCTCGCCTGCCACCCCGGCGGAGATGGCGGTGTCGTATGCCTCCCATAGCGATCGGTTCTGTCGGGCATCGGTCAGGTCCGGCATTGTCGGCTCCGGCATCGTCAGCCGCATCGGGGCGAACGACCGGGGATCGATCAGCACGACCGGGGCAACATCCGGATCCCGACACCACTGGCAGTCCTTCTTCGTCGGGTCTACGGGCTCCTCTAGATCTTCGAGGACCAGCCATGGCGATTGCGCACCTGGCGCCTCCCCGAGCGGCATGCCCGTCGGGTGCGGGCCGCTCGACCGCCTGCTGATAACGACCTCCGAACGCCATGTAGCGACGGTCTCTGCGAGCACCTTCTCCAGGTGCCCTTTAGAGAGGCCCGTGGACGTCACTGACGTGAGGGCCAGCACCGAGAGGCCCTGGGCCTCGCTCAGTATCCGGCGGTGCTCGTAGAGAGTTGCAGGATAGCGATCGATGGCCAGCCGGCCGCTCAGGCGCAATCCAGCCCGTTCTGCAGCGATCGCCAACTCACCCGTAAGCGGCGACACACTGCTGTTGTCAATGACGACAAGCGTCGTCTCGCCGATGGCGGGATAGAGCCACGTCGCGAGTGCTGCGGGCGCACGGGGTGTCCGGAAGGCATCGGCGAGGCGAACGAAGGTCCGAGCGTGGCATCCCGACGGCAATTCGTAGTGGTGCCCGGGCGGCTCCCAGATTCCATGGCCGCGCTCCAAGAGCGCCAGTAGCTCAATCTCGCGCGCGCGGCGGAGCAACTGGTCGTCAGCCGGGGTGGGGGGATCCCCCTGGTCGTTCCACGACACAGCCATCGGCTTGCCGATCTCAAAGGTTGCGATGCCAACGTGCAGGTTGGCGAAACCCTTCGCTGCCAGTAGCGCCTGAAGATCGGACGCCGCCTCGGCAGGAGCCGGATAGCGCCCGGCCGCTAGATCGTCTGGCGACGCCGGGTAACGGACGATGAGGTAGCGGGCCTCGCCGAGGAGACCATCCGGAAGCGAACGGAACCAGCTGAGCACACTCGGCCACGCCTGAGCTTCCGCGTCGACGTCCACGAAGACCAAGGATCCGGCGTGGATGCCCCACCGGACCCAGACCGGGAGTCCGCCATCCAAGATCGCGTAGCCGTCACCGGGCCAGGCCCTTCCCGCCATGCCTCAGTTCGTCTGCAGCTGCTGTTGCGGGATGTCCTCGGCCGCGGCGGCCGGCGGACGGTCAGCCTCGGTGACAGCCTGGAGCATCACGTGGACCAGCGTCCCGCGAGCCCCGGGGACGACGGACGTGGGCAGGTCCTCGACCCGCGAGACTCCTCGAGTACGTACATGGACGACTTTTCCACATAGCTCGACGGTCATCACGTCGAGCCGTCCGACCCAGTCGCCGGCCACCTTCTGCGACCCGTGGAGCCCATAGCCGTCGTGGCCCTCGATCTCTCGCTCGCCGAAGGCGCGCTCAAGCAGGGTGTGAACCAAGTCGGTGCCGAATGGGTCGTCACCCCCGGACTGGCGGACCGACTCAAAAGCCACGGGGTCGGTCTGCAACGCCCGGGGGATACCTCGGCCGACATCCATTACCACGATGTGGAGACGATTAAAGCTGGCAGCGGAGCCGTCGTCGCGAGTGCCGCCGCCCTTGGTCACGGAGCAGAGAGCCTGGGCCTGGCAGCGGCCGGCCCACCTATGGACATTGTCGATCAGCTGGAACAGGACCTGATCCGCGTCGCTATGGAAACGTCGACGGCCCTCCTCGGGAAGCGCTGTCGCCGCGCTGAGCGAATCGATCCATCGGTAGTACCTGCCGCCTGAGACGAGTCCAGGATCCGGACGTCGCCGACGATCATCGAGATCCGGGACCACACGAATCCGGTCCTCGGGAAGCGATCCCTCGTCGTAGGACTCCCAGTCCTCGTTGGGTAAACGCTGTGGCTTGTCACGAAAGTCATCGTGAACAGACCAGGGCTCGCCTGCGACTGTCATCGGCAAGTTGTGGCGGCGAGCGGCGCCGATGACCCCAGCTCGCAACAGATGTCGCTGCGACGGACGACCTGCCGGCAGTGTCACAGTCACGCGACGCTGCGAGCCGACTGCGAGCAGCCACCATGCAACCGAACTCAAGCGGGCGAGGTCCTCATGCGTGGCGGTGGTGTGGTTGACCTCGCTTAGGTCGAGGGTCCCGGAACTCCACGCCCGCTCCACGGCTTCCACGACCCACTCGTCCATCAGCGCCACCACGACCGGCTCAAGTCCGCCTTCGACTGTTCGCCGGCGGTGACAGGCGAGACTATCGAGCGCGGGCGTCGACCCGGGGCGTCGATTCGGATGGACCATGTTCGCGGCAAACGTGCGCGTGGTGGCGGATGGTTCGCCAGTCAGTGACGGATCGCTCGAACACCACCATCAATGCGTCGTCGCCGGCCGATCTCACACCGACTGTTTGACACCCGTTTGACACGGCCCCTGTCGCGACGAGGCCCCTCCGGTCGGGAGGGGCCTCGGGTACTGCTGGAGCTTGGTG
>CAZVVS010000084.1:0-15071 GCA_964630585.1 uncultured Gordonia sp. | reverse complement strand
ACGCTGGCGGTCCTCACCGGACTGGGCGGCGGTGTCGCTCGCGACGTCCTGCTGGGGATCACCCCGCCGAGCACCTTTCGCGGCTGGGAGAACCTGACGGTCACCACCGCCGCCGCGGCAGTCGTCTTCTTCTTCCATCCCCAGTTCGGCGCGCTGCGACGCACGGTCGATGTGCTCGACGCATTCGGTGTCGCACTGTTCGCCGCGACCGGGGCACTGTTGGCGGTTGACGCCGGCACCAGCCCGTTCGCTGCCGCGCTGATCGGCGTGACGACGGGTCTGGGCGGCGGCATCCTGCGCGACATCCTCGTCAACGAGGTTCCACTGCTGCTGCAGGGCGGCGAGATGGTCGCCATCCCGGCCTTGGCCGGTGCCGCGCTCACCGTCGCTGTCGACGAGGCGGGTCGTGGTCAGGACTGGGCGCTGGTCCTCGGCGTCACGGTGGCCTTCGGCTTCCGGGTCGTCGTGATGTGGCGGAACTGGACCGCGCCGAAGGCCCCCGATGATGCGTGGGGGACTCTTCGCCGACGTTTGCGCCGGCGATGACGCGAGTCTTCGGTTGCGCCGGCTACTGGGCCCAAGGCGGTGCCACGCGTTGATCGCCGTCGCCCATCACGGCGTTCATGCCCAGGGTCGTGGTCACCCACGCCTGCGCCGGGTCGTCGCCGTTGTTGCTGACCCGGAATCGGGTGCCCGCCGGGACGAGCACCGCGTCGCCGGCGTGTGCGGTGAACCCCTCGTCGCCGACTTCGACGTCGAGGGTGCCGGCGAGGACGTGCAGGATCTCCTCCGCGGTCATGCTGTGTGCAGTGCCGGGGGTGTGCGGGGGGAAGTCCGCACGCCAGGCGGCGATGCTCGTGGCACCGTTGCGACCGGCGGCGAACGAGTGGAAGGCGACGCCGTGCAAGTGGTGGGTGACGGCGGTCTCGGGGGTCAGGTGCGACATGGGGCGCCTTTCGGTAATGGTCAACTAGATTGACTATATATAGACAACTAGGTTGACCGCAATTGGCTATGCTGTCGACATGGCCCAGATCGACGACGTGGCAATGCCGTTCCTGCTGATGTCCGCGTTCCGCGGACTGGTCGATGCGGTGCACGCCGACCTCGAGGAGGCGGGCTTTCCCGGAGTGCGTGCCACGCACGGATTCGCCATGCAGGCGGTCGGGGAGGGCTGCACGAGTGTCGACCTCGGTGTCCGCCTTGGGGTCTCCAAGCAGGCGGCGACGAAGACGGCTGCCGGGTTGGAGGCGATGGGCTTCATCACCCGTGCGGCGAGTCCGACCGACCGCAGGGAGCGGATCCTGACCCCGACGAAGCGCGGACGCGAGATGTTGCACCGCTCGGCCGGATCGTTCCGTCGCGAGGTCGCGCGGTGGCGCGAAAATGTCGGGGACCAAGACGTCGATACGACACTGGCGACGCTCGCTGCGGCACCGCCAGCCACGACCGGCTTCCCGTTCTGAGGCCACCGACCTATTGGGGCGGAGGCGGCGCGAGGTCAGCGGACGCGGCCGGACCGCGGGAACTCCCACGCTGCGCGGCGGCACCGGCGATGACGACGAGGGTGATACCGATGACCTGCACTGCCGACGGCGTCTGGTGGAGGACTATCAGGCCGATGAGGACCGCCAGGGCCGGTTCGACAGCCAGTAGCGTTCCGAACGCGGTGTGGTTCATTCGGCGCAGCGCACCCATCTCGAGGCCGAACGAGAACACCGGCGACAGCAGGGCGATGCCGGCCGCCAAGAGCAGCACCCACCATGTTGCGTTGCCGCCGAGCACCTGCGGCATTCCGACTGGAGCGGTGAACACCGCAGCGATCGGGATCGTCAGTGCGAGGCCGCTGATGCCCGAATAGCGGTCGCCGATGTGCTGGGTGAACACGTTGTACAGGCCCCAACACGCGCCGGCCGCCAGGGCGAAACCCACGCCCACCAGGTTGATCTCCCCGTGCCACGGTTCGGTGAGCGCCACCACGCCGACCAGGGCCAGCACCGGCCATGCGAGCGCCGAGCGGGACTTGCTGGCGATCGCTGCGACGGTGAGCGGGCCAAGGAACTCCACCGCCACCGCGGTCCCCAACGGGATGCGCTCGATCGCGAAGAGGAACAGCATCGTCATGAATCCCGTCGCAAACCCGAGCGTCAGCAGGGCGGGGACGTCGCCGCGCGACACCGATGACAGGCGCGGTCGGACGATCAGCCACAGCAGGACCGCGCCGCAGCACATGCGCAGCCAGGCGGTTCCGCCCGACCCGACCTGTTCGATCACCGACATCGACAGGGCGCTGGAGAATTGGATCACCAGCATCGCCGTGATCGCCATCGACCACGGTGGTGCGGTCGTGGCCATGCCCCACCCTAGCGCGGGCACCGGCGGTCCTGCGATCGGCGCCGCGCTCGCCCGTCCGTGCACGATACGGTGGCCGCGTGGACATCGGAATGGTTGTCTCCGACATGGACGGGACCCTGCTGCTCGACGACGGGACAGTGCCGGTCGGGTTTTGGCCGCTGCTCGACGAGATGGTGGAGCGAGGAATCGCTTTCGTCCCCGCGTCTGGGCGCCAGTTGGCCACGTTGCGGCGACTCTTCGACGGCCGCGGGGCAGAGCGCTCGCTGTCCTTCATCGCCGAGAACGGCACGCTGGTCACCAACCGCGACGAGGTGGTGTCGACGACGACGGTGAGCGATGAGTTCGCGCGCACCGTCGTCGACGCGGTGCGCGCGGCCGGCGAGGATGGTGCCGATCTCGGCGTGGTGGTCTGTCGCACCGACGGTGCGGTGATCGAGCGTGTCGACGCGCCATTCGCCGCCGAATGCGCGAAGTACTACGTGGAGCTCGAGAGTGTCGCCGACCTCTGGGAGCATTGTCGCGACGTGCTCAAGCTTGCGATCTTCGACTTCGGCGAAGCCGTGATCTCAGCGCAACGGTATTTCAGCGGACTCGACCAGCAGGTGGTCGTCTCGGGAAAGCACTGGATCGACATCATGGACCGCGATGCGAACAAAGGTCACGGCGTGCGTGCGCTTCAGGAGGTGCTGGGTGTCAGCGCAGCGCGGACCGTCGCATTCGGCGACTATCTCAACGACGTCGAGATGCTCGGCGCCGCAGACCATTCGTATGCGGTCGCCAACGCCCATCCCGACGTCGCAGCGGTTGCGGCGCAGCGCATTCCGAGCAATGCAGAGGAGGGTGTCGTCCTCGAGCTGGAGCGACTCTTGCGAAGCCGCTAGTTGGCGGCCTCGTAAGCCTCGACGACGTGCCCCGGAACCCGGCCGCGGTCGCTGACCTTGTAGCCGTTCTGATGGGCCCAATCGCGAATCCGCTGCGTCTCCTGCTTGCCGCGGCCCCCGCCTCGGCGGCCCGACCGTACCGGACGTGCGGCGTCGATGTACTTGGCGAGGCCGTCGCGGAATGCGGCGGCGTTCTTCGGCGACGTGTCGAACTCGTAGGACTTGCCGTCGATGCTGAATCGAACGGTCTCGTGCGAGTCCAATTGCTTGCCGTCGAGATCGTCAAAAACCTGAATCACAGCCTTGCGTGCCATTTCGTTAGTCTCCTCAGTAGGGTAAATGCAAACTCGCGGATAGAGCGTCGATAGGCACGATAACAGCATTTCCTAAGTGAAAGCTGACAAATCTCCTGTGTCGTTATGAAGTCGGCCGCGTCGAAGTGGGCCGCTCATCGTCTTCATCCGGCGCCGATCCGCGCATTGCGCGGGGTGCGCGCTCGTCGCCCCGAATCTCGCGAAACCCGGCCTTGGTGATGGCGAAGCCGCTCCCCGTTGATTGGAGGCAATACATTCCCTCAACCGAATTGAGGCATTTGAACCGGCCCACCGCCAATGTCTGGCCAAAGGGGAGGATCGTCGAACGGGCCATTATCGGATAGAGATTCGCACAGGCACCCGCGGATGGGGCGGCGGGTCCGAGGGTGACCATTTCCGGATTCCACCGGCACGACGCCGGTGTGCCCGGCGGAGGGGTGGGGGAGCCGTGCACGAGTTGTGAGGTGCAGGCGAGGGTCCCGGTCCCGTTGGCGCCGGTGGAGCACTGTATTGCGCGGTCGGGACTGCTGAAGTGGTAGCCCGACGTCGTGATCAGAGGTGCGGACGACGTCTTGGCGGCACGGTGGAAGCGCTGTGCGTCGGCACGCGGTGCGACGCTGATGACGTGCCCGTAGGAATAGTCGTCCCAGGCGCCCGGCGCGGCGTCGTCGCCGTCGTCGTCGAGGCCATTGGCACTGCTCGTCGAGGTCGCAGCGACCGAGGACTCGGTGGTGAGCGCGTTGGTGCCCGGGATGACTATGGTGCGACTCTCGTCGGGCACCGTCAGCTCGGACACGATCGAACATCCGTTGGCGCAGGCGAGAGCCGTCCCCAGGACAATGGCGACCGCCGCGGACCAGGCGACTCGCACCCGGCGCCGCCCGGAGGCGCGACGTCCGTACCCTTGCATGGTGTGGCGACCCCCAAGATCGTGCTGTTCTACAAGTTCGCGCCGCTGCCCGATCCCGAGGCCATCCGCCTGTGGCAACTCGCACTTGCCTCGGCGTCGGACCTGTGCGGCCGGATCATCGTCTCGCCCCACGGTATCAACGTCACCGTCGGCGGGGACCTCCCCGACGTGAAAAAGTACGTCCGGGCCACCCGTCAGTACCCGGCCTTCGCCGATATCGACGTCAAGTGGTCGTCGGGCACCGGTGCGGACTTCCCCCGGCTATCAGTGAAGACGCGGCCGGAGATCGTCACGTTCGGAGCTCCGTCGCGTATCCGCGTCGACGCCGACGGGGTGGTCGGCGGGGGCGTCCGTCTCGACCCCGCCGAGGTCGATGCGTTGGTGGACCAGCGCGGTGATGACGTCGTCTTCCTCGACGGGCGCAATGTTATCGAGGCGCAGATCGGGCACTTCCGCAATGCGGTCGTGCCGGCGGCGCAGACGACCCGCGACCTATTGCGACTACTCGACGATGGTGAATTCGACGAGTACCGAGACCGCCCGGTGGTCACCTATTGCACCGGCGGTGTGCGATGTGAGGTCCTCAGTGCGCTACTGGTGGACCGCGGATTCTCGGAGGTCTATCAACTCGACGGCGGGATTGCCCGGTACGGGCGGGAGCGCGGTGATGACGGGTTGTGGGAAGGCTCCATGTACGTCTTCGACGGGCGGATGAGCGTTGATTTCTCCGATCATGCGCCGGTGATAGGGCAGTGCGCCCTATGCGGTATTCCCACGAAGAATATTGCGAATTTCCCCGACGTCGATGGACGCGATCTCGTCGTCGTGTGCGATGCATGCGTGGCGGAACATTCGCGCGGGCAGTAGGGGGAATGCCCGGTGTCGAAACGTGCCGCAGTTCCGGTGATCGTCCTGGGTGGAGGGCTCGGCGCTGGTAAGACGACGGTGCTCAACCATGTGTTGCGCCACGCGGGCGAACTGAGCCTGGGGGTCATCGTCTATGATTTCGGTGCGGTCAATGTCGATGCGCTGTTGGTCGCCGGTCAGGTTGACGGCGTCGTCGGCTTCGGCAACGGATGCCTGTGCTGCGCGACCGACTCCGACGGCTTCGCCGACGCGGTGGTACGGCTGGTGCGTACCGATGTCGACGCGGTGCTGGTAGAGGCGTCGGGTATCGCCGATCCGCGCAGCATGATCCGTCGGGTGGCGGCGATCGACGATCGGCTCGTCTCCTACGGCGGATTGGTCTACGTGGTCGATGCCGTAGCGGTTGGTTTGGATGCCCCCGGCGGGGGCGATCTGCCACGAGGCGCGCAGCGCGACGCCGGAGTGGCCGATCTGCTCGTCGTCAACAAGGCCGACCTCGTCGACGACGACGCTCTCGATTCGGTGGGCGCGCTGCTCGACCGCGTGAACCCCACGGCACCGCGACTCGTGACCTCCGAGGGACGGCTGGATCCGGGCCTGCTCGTCGACGCGCGACGTCGCGCGGCGCGCGAGCGCCCCGAGCAATTGACCCTCGACTCCCTCTTGCGAACCGAAGAGGCGCACGACGGCGCCGGGGACGATCACGATGGGCACGATCACGCCGGCCACGACGATTTTCAGCAGTTCACCTGGGAGCACGACGGACCGGTGAATCCGCGTGCGATGGCGCGGCTCCTCGAACGGCCGCCGGTCGGGTGCTATCGGATCAAAGGCTGGGTGCGGGTCGATTCCGACTATTACACCGGGCAACTGGACTTCTCCGCCGTCGGCGGGCGGATCCGCGCGATGCGGTCCCCGGCGCGCCAGTCAGAGGTTGCCGCGGCCACCGTCGTCGTACTCATCGGCATCGGAATGGACCTGGATCTGGTGCAGTCGGCGTGCGCCGCGGTATCGGTGACCGACCCCGACGACGGTTTCGGCGCATTGAGCCTGCTCCGCTACGACCCGCAGACCGCCAACGCCTCTCCCGTCGACGGATGAGCGTGACCGCGGTCACGGAGCAGATCACATCCTGCTAACAGATGTCGGCTGGGCTGGCTGTGGGGACGGCGCCGGTGATTGACTGTTACAGAAGTTACTACTGTGACTAAAGGTGTTTACACCGGAGGATGACCACGATGCGTAAGACAACCACCACCGTCGCGATGATTGCCGCCGTCGCGGCGTCGATCGCCATGGCGCCGACGAGCCAGGCAGCCCCGGCTCCCGCAGCGCCGGCTCCGGCGCCCGCAGCCCCCGCCGCCAAGCAGCTCTCGGGCAAGACGGTGTTCCTGGACCCCGGCCATCAAGGATCGGCTGCCGGGCACGACCTGAACAAGCCCGTCCCCGACGGACGCGGCGGGACCAAGCCCTGCCAGACCACCGGGACGACCGGTGTCAACGGGGTCCCCGAGCACACCGTCAACTGGCAGGTCGCCCAGCTCGTCAAGGGTGCGCTGGAGAGCCAAGGGGCGCGGGTGGTCCTCAGTCGGCCCAACGACACCGGCTGGGGCGGGTGCATCGACGAGCGTGCGGCGGCGGCGAACCGTTCGGGTGCGGCCCTCGCGGTCAGCATCCACGCCGACTCGTCGAGCCGTGGGTCCGATCCGGGCAAGAGCGGCTTCCACATGATCGTGCCGAAGCTGCCAGTCCCCGACAAGAAGGCCGACGAGGTGCAGCGCGGCGAGGGTCGCAAAGCGTCCAACCTGATGCGCGACTCGTTCAAGAAGGCCGGCTTCAGCCCCTCCAACTACGTGGGTGCGGTCGATGGCATCCAGGAGCGCACCGACATCGCGGGGCCCAACACCACGCATGTGCCGCTGGTGTTCGTCGAGATGGGCAACCTGGCGAACCCGACTGAAGCGAAGGCGCTGACCGAGCACAACAGTCAGATGCGCTACGCCACCGCGATCACCGACGGCGCGCTCAACTACTTGACGGGCTCCACCGCCGGGTCGGGCCTGGTCGGACCGTCGGACAGCGGGTCTTCCGAGGGCGCCGGGCTGGGCGGACTGCTGCCGGGGATCCAGGCCATGATGCAGTCGGGCGACCTCGCCGGGATCACGGCCTTCCTGACCGGACCGGCCGCCGATGCCGGATCAGAAATCCTCAAGGCGATGCTGGTAGTCGTGTACGGGTTGTTCGGCGGCAAACTGCCCATCTGACCGCGGGCGATTGCCGCAGCAGCCCAATCCGCGTGTGCGCGGCGGCTACGCTGGCGACATGAGTCTCAAAGATCTGGTCTACATGGCGCCTCCGGTGCCCTCGTTGCGCGGCCGCAAAGTGCTCATCACCGGGGCCGCCAGTGGCATCGGCCGTGCTACTGCGTTGGCCTGCGCCAACGAGGGCGCGCACCTCGTCGTCACCGACCTGCATATCGAGCCGCTCGATGCGCTGGTCGCCGAGGTCGGCGCCGCGGGCGGCACCGTCCTCTACCACCAGGCCGGCGACGTCTCCGACTATGACTGGGTGGCCGCCTTCGCGCGCACCGTCGACGCCGAGGTCGGCGTCATGGACGTCGTCATGAACATCGCCGGGATCTCCGCCTGGGGCACCGTGGAGAACCTGGAGCACAAGCACTGGAAGTCGATGGTCGACGTCAACCTGATGGGCCCCATCCACATCATCGAGAGCTTCGTTCCGCAGATGGTGGCGCGTGGCAAAGGCGGCCAATTGGTCAACGTGTCGTCGGCCGCCGGGCTGCTCGCCCTGCCCTGGCATGCCGCCTACAGTGCCAGCAAATTCGGCTTGCGCGGCGTCTCGGAGGTGCTTCGGTTCGACCTGCGCCGCCACCACATCGGCGTCTGCCTGGTGTGCCCGGGCGCGGTAGCCACCCCGCTGGTGAACACGGTCGACATCGTCGGCATCGATCGTGACAATGCCGAGGTCGCCGAAGCCATCGGCGGCTTCCACAAGATGGCGGCCTCGCCGGAGAAGGCTGCTGCGGCCATCATCAAGGGCATAAAGAAGAACCAGTACATCGTGTACACGTCGTTCGACATCCGCTTCGGCTACTGGTGGGCGCGCAAGTTCGCTTTCCCCTACGAGGTCGCGATGCGCATCGCCAACGACCAGTTCACCCGATTGGCGCGCAAAGCGCCCCCGAAGGCCGTGTCGGCGGCCAAGGAAGTCCGGGCCACCGGCACCTGAGTTCTCAGGCGCCGGCGCCGGTGGTCACGATGGCGTTGATGATCTTCGGCCGCAGTTCCTCGGCGGCGATGACGGCATCGGCCGAACCGACCTCGACGGCCCGCTCGATGTTGTGCACCGCGTCGAACTCGGTGGCGATCTCGGCGATTTTCTCCGCACGCACCGCTGCCCGCAATTCGTCGAGTTCGGCGGCCAACGTCGCACGATCGGCGCCCACCGCCGCGGACACGCGCGACTCGAGCGCCACCACGCGGGGATCGGCACCCGTGCGCATGCGGACATCGCCGGCAAAGACGACTGCCGCAGCGGGCGCGCCACCGAGGACCGACGCGAACGAGCCCTCGATCGCCAGGACCGTCATGTTCGGGTTGAGTGCCTTGGAGAACACGACGAACGCGCCGCCGTGGTAGCGCGAGATCACGCAGAACACGATCGGACCGTCGAAGTTGACGATCGCACGACCGATCTCGGCGCCGTACTCCAGCTGCAGCTTTCGCAGTGACTCCGGCGAACCGTCGAAGCCGGACAGGTTGGCCAGCACGACGACCGGGCGGTTGCCACTGGCCGCGTTGATCGCGCGCGCCGCCTTCTTCGACGACTGCGGGAACAACGTGCCCGCGGTGAACGTGTCGGGACCGTCGCTGGGCACAAACCCGCGGCGGGGGACCGGCTTGGACTCGATGCCGATCAAGCACACCGGCATCCCGCCCAGGTGGGCGTCGACGACGACGGTGTTCTCCGCGTCGGCCATGCCCGCCCAGCGCTCGGGCAGGCCGTGGTCCTGGTCGGCGACGGCGGCCATGACCGCGCGGATGTCGAACGGCTTCTTGCGGTCGGGGTTCTTCTCGGCGGAGAAGATCTCACCGACGGTCGCGAAGTCGCTGCCCTCGCACTCGTGCGGGTAGTCGGCGATGCTGCGGTCGACCGGGTCGGTGGACTCCGCGGTACGCGGTCCGTCCTCGCCGGGCACGACGTAGGTGTGCTCGTAGTAGGCCATCAGGATGTCGCGCGCGGCGGGCAGGTCGGGCGCCCAGTACTGCGCCTCGCCGTTGGGGCCCATCACGCGGTCGTAGCCGCCGAGACCGAAGTTGTCCTCCGCCGAGACGCCGCCGGAGAAGTCGAGGGCCTGCTTGCCGGTGAGGACCATCGCCGAATCGGGGGTCATCACGAGGATGCCCTTCGTGTGCATCAGCATGGTGGCCTCGGCGTTCCAGTACGCCTGGCCGCCGACGTTGATACCGGTGACGACGATGTTGATCTCGTGGCCGTCCTGGGTGAACTCGACGATCCGCTTGAGCGCCGCGGCCACCCAGTCCAGGTTCTCGGTGCCCGAGTCCATCTCGACCGCGGCCCCCGAGGACAGGGCGTACCACTCCAGCGGCACCGCCATCTCCTGTGCTAGGTCCAATGCCGCGATGATGCGGCGGCACTCGGGTTCGGCGAGTGAGCCGAGCGACTTCGTCGGATCGCCGAGCACGATCACGCGGGCGACCCCGTCGGGATACTTCGGCGACGGCGTGGTGATCGTGCCGACGACGACGGCCGCGGTGTTACGACCCTTGGGTCGGTCCACCTTTGTCAGCACGCCAGCGTTGTCAAGGTCGTACTCGGTGAAGTCACCGAGCAGGTTGGTCAACTCGTACGGGTACACCGTGCCGCGACTGGCCGCGCGCAGCACCTTCTGGCGGTACTCGTCGAGCGGCTCGACCGGGTCATCGGTGGGGTCACCGACGGTGATGTGGTTGGCCCCGGCGGCGTCAGTGGTGATGTGCGCGGCGATCTTGCGCAGTTCGCCGGTGTCCTTGTCGCGTTGGCGGCCGATGAGCGTGACCTCTTCGAGGCCGGCGCCCTGCGTCGACGCCGAGTTCGTCAACGTGTGCTCGACAACGTAGCGGAACTGGTCGGTCGATACGTCGATCGGCGGCCAGATGTACATCACGACCCGGTTGGTGTTGAGCCGCTTGGCGCGGGGGCGCTGGGCCTGCGCGCGGCGGATCGAGTCGACGGCGGTGGCGAAGTTCGTTTCGGCAGTCGGCAGCGTCAGCAGACGGCCGTCTTCCTCGCTGATCGCGGTCAAGTCGCGGATCTGGGTGAATGCGACGAGCCGGTCGTCGGCCGGGTTCGTCTTGGCCACGCACCGGTAGAGGTAGACCTCCTCGTCCGAGGAGGGCAGTCGGGTGAGGTCGAACTTGCGCCAGCGCTCCATCTGCATGCGTTCGGCGATGAACGGGTGCAGGCCGCGGATGAGGCGGTCCTCGGTCAGACCCGTCGCCGACGGCCGGAACGTGAAGTGGTGGTTCATCGCCGCACCGGTGCCGGCGACGGTGATCGTCAGACGGTGTACCTGGTGGGGGAGCATCCGAGCGCTGACGATGTTCTGCAGCGCGGCGGCCATCTCGTCGAAGTCGTCGGGCTGGTCGTCCCAGCTGACGTAGATATCGGCGTCGACTGAGGACGTGACGTCGATCAGCTCGACGAGGCCGCAGATCGCCTGGTCCAGGCCGGCGAAGCTGGTGGCAGCCGAAACCAGGGTCGTGCCCCGGCGTTGGGCGGTGACATACGTGCAACCCGCGGCGCGGCGCGCCTGGACGTCGGTGAGGTCCTTGTTGCCGTAGTAGCGACGCGCGAGCACCTCCAGCATCACCGTCGACTCGGCACCGGGGTCGGCCAGGCGCTCGCCGAGCAGGCTGACAAGGGGCTCGGTGCTGCCGACCATCGTCGCGATCCGCTCGTCGCGGTCGGTGGCACCCGGGTTCTCGTCGAGGTAGTGCAGTTGTTCGCGAATGGCGGAGTGCTGGCGGTCGCGGTTACGCAGCAGCCTCGGCTGCCCGTACCAGGCGTGCAGGACGCCGCGGGCCAGGTCGGCGATCGCCGGGATGCGGATCTGCGTCGCCGACACCAGCCGCTCGAGCGCGGAGCCGACCGGGTCGCGCAGCTCGGGCGCCGGGATCGGCTCGCGCAGCCAGCGCCGCAGCAGGGCGGCGATGACCGTGGACGTCTCCTCCTGGCGCTGCAGTGCCAGGAAGATACGGAAGACCGCGCCCTCGAGGTCGGAGGTGCGTTCGAGATCGGTGATCCCGTAGTGGCCCAGTGCGTAGGACAGTCGGGTCTGGAAGCTCTCGGGCAGGCCGGCGACATCCACGTCGAGGCTCTGCAGGTAGGTGTGGAAGTGCTCGCGCGGGCTGTGCACCCTCTCGCTCACGGCTTCGGGGTCCTTCGGCCGGACGCGGGCGAGTTCGGCGAGGTCGGCGAAGACGTCGATGAGCTCGACCTCTTGGGCGAGTGGCGGCCCGTCGGTCTGGGCCACCGCGTCGCGAGACTCGAGATAGTCGTCGAGTAGTTGGCGGTCCTGGTCCGGGTTGACGTCGAAGCCGCTCAGCAGGCTGCGCAGTTCCTCGCGGTCGCGATCGGCGCGCTCGGCGGCGTTGACGTTCACCGGAGCCTCGGGCAGATCGAGCACGACGTCTTCCTCGACGGCCGCGTCGCCCTCGTCGTCGTCCTCCAGCGGCTCCAAGCGCAACAGGGGTGCGCCGGCCTCGACCTGGATGCCGGCGATGACCTCGCACTCCTTGAGTCGGGCACGGAACGGTGCGCGCAGCACCGTCTCCATCTTCATGCTCTCCAACACGAGGACCGGGTCGCCGGCGTCGACCTCGTCGCCGACCTGCAGTGGCGTGGCGATCACCAGTGCCGGGGCCGGAGCGCGGACGACTCCGCCCTCGTCGCGGCTGACGCGGTGGGTGACCCCGCCGACGTCGACGATGGAGATCGGGCCGTGGGTGTCGGTGAGCAACCGGTAGCGGCGACCGTTGACGGTCATCTGCGAGGCGTACTGGTCGAACCGCTCGAGCTCGACGTCGGCGGTGCGGACGTCGCCGCCACCCTCGATCACGACGCGGAAGCGCCGCCCCCCGATGCGGGCGACGCGGACGCGGTAGCCGGCGCCGCGGAGCTTGAAGTCCAGCGGGCGCCCGCTCTCGTGGTGCACCTGCGGCCGGCCACCGGTCGCGGTCGCGAGCAGACGGTCGAGCTCGGCGATCTCGGCCTGTTCATAGGCATCGATCGCGGCGGCGGCCAAGGCGATCGAGGAGTGCTGCTGCGAGACCAACCGGCCCTCCGCGCGCACCCGGTCGATCCAGCCGGTATCGGCACTGCCGTCGATCACCTCGGGCTGGTTGAGCAGGTCGAGGACGAAGCTCTTGTTGGTCGCACCGCCCTCGATGATCACGCCGGTCTGCGCCATCGCCCGGCGCAGGCGGCCCAGCGCTTGGTCGCGGTCGCTGCCGTAGGCGATGATCTTGGCGATCATCGAGTCGAAGTCGGCCGGGATGGTGTCACCCTCGCTGACGCCGGTGTCGACGCGGATTCCCGGTCCGGTCGGCAGGTCCAGCCGGGAGATACGCCCGGGCGAGGGCGCGAAGTCCCGGTCGGGGTCTTCGGCGTTGAGGCGCGCCTCGACGGCGTGGCCGCGCTCGACCGGACGCGGTCCGGTCAGCGTGCCGCCGGAGGCGACGTGGATCTGCGCACGGACCAGGTCGTACTCGTTGGTGATCTCGGTGATCGGGTGCTCGACCTGCAGGCGGGTGTTCACCTCGAGGAACGCGAACAGCTTCTCGCCGGGGTGGTAGAGGAATTCGACGGTCGCCGCACCGCGGTAGCCGACGGCTACGGCGAGCCGTTCGGCCGAACCCTTGACGTCGGCGATCTCCTCCTCGCTCAACACCGGTGACGCGGATTCCTCGATGACCTTCTGATTGCGCCGCTGAACCGAGCAGTCGCGGACACCCAGTGCCCACGCGCTGCCCTCGCCGTCGGCGATCACTTGGACCTCGACGTGCCGCGCGCCGGTGACGAGACGCTCGAGGAAGACGACGCCGCTGCCGAAGGCGCGTTCGGCCTCGTCGCGCGTGCGCTGGTAGGCGTCGACGAGTTCGGACTCGTCGGAGACCATGCGAATACCGCGGCCGCCGCCGCCGGCGGTCGCCTTGAGCATCAGCGGGTAGCCGATGCGTGCGGCTGCCTTCTTGGCCTCGTCCTCGGTCTCCACCGGTCCGCGGCTCCACGGTGCGACGGGGACGCCCACCTCCTCGGCGATCAGCTTGGCGCCGATCTTGTCGCCCAGGCGGCGCATGGCCTCCGGCGATGGCCCGATGAACGTGACACCGATGCGGTCGCAGAGTTCTGCGAACGCCGGATCCTCGGCGACGAAGCCCCAGCCGACCCAGGCGGCGTCGGCGCCGGTTTCGACCAGCGCGCGTTCGAGGAGTTCCAGATTGATGTACGGGCGTGCGGCCGCCGGACCGAGATCGTAAGAGAGGTCTGCCTCGCGGACGAAGGTCGCGGTGCGGTCGACGTCGGTGTAGAGGGCGACGGTCTCGATGTCGCGCCCGGTCTCGGCGTTGAGATCACGGACGGCATTGATCAGCCGCATAGCGGCCTCTCCACGATTGACTATGGCGATGCGGCGAAACATTTGGGTAATCCTATGGAGTATCGGCCGCGCGGGGTATGCCTACTCTCACGTAACCTCCCTCAACGTGACGAAGGCAACTGTCTACTCGCGAGTACTTGTGGTTTCGGCGACGCGTGCGGAGGCCGCACACGTTCCCGACGGAACCCGACTGTTGGTTTCCGGCCTCGGCAAGGTGACTGCGGCGATCGCGTTGGCCGGGGCTTTGACGCGGGCCGCGCACGGCCTCGACGACCCGATCGACGCGGTGGTGAACATCGGTACCGCGGGTGCCCTGCACGACCACCACAGTGGGCTGTTCGTGCCGTCGCGGGTGCTCGAGCACGACCTCGACGCCGAGGTCCTCGCCGAGTTGGGCTATCCGACGGTGTCGTCCTGGGACCTTCCAGACGGTGACGGCACAGTCCTGGCGACTGGGGACAGCTTCATCAAGGATTCGCAGCGTCGAGCCGAGCTTGCCCGCGTCGCGGACCTCGTCGATATGGAGGGTGCGGCCTTTGCCCGCGTCGGCGCGCACTTCGGTGTGCCGGTTCGCTTGGTCAAAGTGGTCAGCGACAGCGCCGACGAGTCCGCGGTGGATTGGCCCGCCCGCGTCGATGCAGCCGCGCGGTTGTTGGGTGATTGGTTGGCCGCGGTCGGCTGAGGTGCTCAACCGCTACCGGTTCTGACAATCGCTACGGCAGCAGCGGTAGTTGTTGTGGGAGACGGTAGCTGTTGTGGCCGGGTGGGTCAGAAGCCGTCGTCGTCGAGGGGCGGCGGTGCGGCTCGGCGACGGCCCTGGGTGGGCGGTGCCGTTGGGGCGGGCGGCCTCGCCTGCTGGGCCGGGCGCACAGCCGAGGGGCGTGGGCCGGGCGGTCGTGTCGACGTGTCGTCGTTGTCCAGGCGCACGCCACGGGCCATGGCCCCTGCGGTCATGCGGTCGGCGTTGGGGCGCACGGCAGGATCGCCGGGGCGGGCCGCGACGGCGGGACCGGCGGACCGCGCGACAGCCGCATCGCCCGCGCGACCGCGGGGGATGACTGCGG
>CAZVVS010000083.1:0-15106 GCA_964630585.1 uncultured Gordonia sp. | reverse complement strand
GATGCCCGGCCAGAGCATCGAGGAGACGATCAGCCGGTTCCGCCGCATGTGGCGCATGGGTGCCACCGTGAAATGGTTGTTCTCCACCGAGATTTCCGGGACGCGCTGGTTGAACCTGCGCCTGGCCAAGGAGATCGGGTTCAACCCCGAGCGGGACTGGAACATCGACGGGTTCACCCGCGCGGTGGTCACCGCGGTGGCGCTGCAGCCGATGTACGAGTCGGAGGAGGAGCACTCCTCGTGGTCCAACCCGTCGGCGGGCAGCCACACCGGCGCGGTGCTGCTGTCGAACCCGACCGATCAGAAGTGCTTCCTGGAATGGTCGCTCGATCCGGCGACCAGCTGGGGTTTCCCCGACTTCTCGTTCGGGCAGGAGAAGCATTGGAAACGGCCGCCCGGCGCTGATGCCGAGCGCATGATCAACACCCCGGCGCTGACGCAGCGGCTGTCGGTGATGGCCGACCCGATGATGGATACCTACATCAGCGCCGACCTGTCCAATGCGGCCGGGCTGTTCAACGGGGTTGAGCCGATCTACTGGATCCCCCCGTACACCGATGAGCTGTACGTCCCGGTCACCTGCAACGGCCCGGCCGATGCTACGTGCACGGTGACGATGCGCCGGTTCTGGTCGGCGGAGGCCGGGCTGTGACCGCCGTCGCCGAGCGGGTCGACGAGCTCGCCGACTTCCGCGAGTGGGCGCGCGAGATCCGCGACGACCGCATCGCGGCGCGTTCGCTGCCGCCGCTGGTGCGGTTGTGGGACGGCGACTACCACTATCGGGGCCGCTGCTGCTCCGAGCTCGACGCCGCATTCCCGTGGGAGCTCAACGACACCGGCATGGGCGATCTCACTTTGCCCATCGACTTCGACGACGAGCGCGGCACGTTCCTGGCGTACTGGATCCTCGACGAAGAGGCCCGCGGCACCCGCAACGTCCACATCACCGTCGACAAGGACGGCGCCCGCTGGTCGGGCCGGATGAAATCGGCGGTGCTGCACCGCGACCCCGGCGGCGACACCGTGGTCGTCGAGTTCGCGCACGACTACGAAGAACTCAAGAACGTCCACTGCGCCCCCAACCCGTTCCTGCCGATGTCGGTGGTGCAGTTCCCCAAGGTCTTCATGCTCGCCGGCCCGGCGATCCACACACTCAAGACCGCCCTGTTCCTGAACCTGCTGCGCCTGCGCGTGACCGGGTTCTCCCTGCCGTCCGATCCGCTCAACCCCGCGGCGTGGGCGGGCCTGGAGTTCCTGAACTGGCCCATCGTCGTCAAACCCGGCTCCATCCTCGAAGACTCCTCGCCGTGGACGATCGTCACCTCGCGCATGAAGTCGTGGCACGAGATGGCCGCACCGGTCCTCGACGACGCCGAACTGTATGTGGAGTGCCGGCGCTGGCTCACCGGCGACCCGCCGCCGTGGGACGGCGCACCGAGCTTGCGCAACGGCACCCTGGTCGTCGACATCATCGACAAGTCCGGTTTCCGCGAGGGCACCTCACTCGGCGGCAGCCTGGTCACCGGGCTGGCGCGCACCGTCGCCGACATCGTGTCCGACGACGTCGAGGACTCCTACGACCTGATCACCGGTGACCCGACACCGCCTGAGGGCTACCGCATCCCCAACCTGCTGCGCACCATGGCCGCGCACCCGTTCGTGGTGTACCGCGACAGCGAGATCACCGGCATCCAATCGTCCTCGTTCACCCGCAAAGCGGCTGGTCCCTGCCGAATATCGACCGGCGGAAAATCAGCCCCGTTTGTCAACGAGATGATCAAAGCGGCCGTCAACTACGGCGGCGATGTCCTCGGCGACAACATCATCATCCCCGGCGTCGGGTTCTCCATCGGATCGCTGGGCATGGCGATCGACGCGTTCATCCACGGCATGTACGAAGACGTGCTGTTGAGCTACAACTCGACCTATCTGGCGTTGCGCGCCGCGGAGTCGGGGTGGGCGCACTACCTGGAGACCGTCGTGCCCGGCGTCAACCAGGCCTACGTCCTCTCGGCGGTCATGGCTTTGCGTGCGCGGCGCCGCGAAACGGACCCGGAGACCGGGTTCGATCTGCACATCGTCGACGCCGGACCGTTCTTGATCGGCGACCAGGGCCAAGGGCATTGGTTCCACGGCGACCGGATCGGCGGCACCAACCGCTATCTGGGCACCCGGGTGTTCGTGCGCCGCAACCGCCACCTGGAGATCGGTTGGGGCCGCGACACCCCGCTGTCGTGGAAAGCGGAGATGGGTGACCTGCGCTCCAAGAAGGACCCGCTCTCGCGCGGGCTCGCGCTGATCGAGGAGTCGATGACGTGGCTGTCAGAAGGGATCGGGATCCTGTGACCGACGATGCGGTTGGCGACGTGCCGGTGGTGCTCGGTCCTTTGGCCGACGAACCCGAAGAGGTGCGCCTGGGTGTGGAAGCGGTGCGCGATGCGCTGATGTTCACGTTCTACACCGGCACCCAGTCGCCGTACCTGCCCGCCGAACCGGCCGCCGTCGAAGGGTGGGCGCGCCAGCTCTACGGGCTCGGGGTGCGCTGCGACAAGGAACTCGCCACCGAGATGCCCATCGTCCCGGCATGGCTGCGGGTGTCCGCACAGCAGCAGTTCGTGGAGGTCACCGGACAGATCGACCCGGCCGCCGGCACCATCCCCGAGGGCGTGGCCACCGTGGGGACCGCGCCCGCCCTGCCGACGATGTACGCCGACAAGGCCGGCCAGCGGGTCGCCGGGCGGCTCGTCGACGGGCCGAAGCCCAGGAAGTCTGCGGCGAAGAAGTCTGCCGCACAGAGGAAGCGGACCCGCCGATGACCGCACCGGGCATGGGATCGGGGTCGGAGCTGCCCCGTGATGTGCATACCGCCGCGCAGCTGGGCAACATCCTGCAGAGCCTCAACGCGACGAAGCTGAAAGCCGCATCGTCTGGGCGACTGCCCGACGTGGTCACCGACACTCCCGGCGGGTTGGTCCCCGGCGCGGCGATGGGCATGATCACCGACCTGTTCGGCCAGTTCTTGGGCAGCATCGCCGACGACGATCCAGGGTCGCCGACGCTGGAGTCGGCCGACGACTTGCCCGACCTGATGGTCGACTTCTTCGCCGGACTGCCCGTCGACCTGGCGAGCATGGCCCTGCGCGCGCTGGCGATGCTGCTGGCGTGGCTGACCGACACCGACCCCGAGTACTGGGACACCACCGAGGACATCCAAGCCAACCTGATCCCCGCGTTGATGCGTTTGCCCATCAAGATCCTGGTGACCCTGGTCGGCGACCTGTTCGGGCCGATCCCGTGGGCCGACGAGCTGGTGGAGCTGCGCCTGGCCAACTACCTCGGGCTGACCGCGAACACCGCCCGGTCGGCGATGATCATGGCCAACGCCGCAACCGTGACCAACATCGGCAACGAAACCGGCACCGCGCCGACGACGATCACCGTGCAGGGCAACGGCGAGGCGCTGGGTGCGCAGTGGTTTGTGCACGGCAACGCGAAGACGGTCAACGATCAGATCGGTATCCCGATCAATGTCGGCGGCACGTACATCTCGGAGGTCGTGTACACCGCTGCACAGCTGACCAGTGACGACATGCTCGCCTACATGGTGCTCGGCCAGGGCGGCTCGACATCGCTGGACACCGGACTGTATGTGCGGTGCAATGCCGATGCGACCAGGTTTGTCTACGCGAATGTCTTCGAGAACAAGGTCTATCTGGGGCACGGTTCCCGCTCGGGCGGCTCGCGCACGTACACCGATTGGGTGTCGCTGGACGTGAACTGGAAGTCTGGCGACTCCCTGGGCATCCGCGCCGAGGGCGACCTGATCACCCTGTACCAGAACTCGACTGCGCTGATCTCCCATCCCGACGAGTCGCACAGCGCGGCGAAGGGCAACGCCTACCGCTATGTCGGTGGCCGCGTGGAGCGTCAATCGAATTGGCCTGCGGTCGGTGGCGAGATGTCGTTCCAGATCGCGGCGCTGGCGTTCGTGGCTTTGGGTGTGGACGAGGGCGACCCCGAGTCGGACAACCTCAAGCAGATCATGCGCAAGGACGGCCCGCAGACACTCACCTCCGATGCGATCTACTGGTACCCGACCGCTGGCACCTACACGCTGACCGTCCCACCGTCAGAGGGGTTCCTCGATATCGGAGCCTGTGGCGGTGGCGGTGGTGGTGGCGCGGGTTGGCGCGGCATGTATCCGGGCGAGTCCGGTGGTGCCGCCACCTGGCAGAAAGCAACCTGGGATCTGACCGGCATGTCCGGGCAGAGCATCACCATCATCGTCGGCGCAGCGGGCGCGGGCGGGGTTGGGGCCAACAACGACGGCGTCGTTGGTGGCACGTCGAGCGTGGCGACATCAGGCAAGACCACGGTGTCCTCGACCGGCGGGGCGCCGGGTGGTCAGGACGTTTTCGCGGTGTCGGGCCACGGCGGCAATGTGTCGGCCAACTCGATCGGCGGCGTCACTCTTCCGGCCGCCACCGGTGGCACCAAGGCGGGCGGCCCCGGGGGCATCGGCGCGAACGGTGCGTCGCCGGGCTCGGGTGGTGGTGGCGGCGCTGGTGGAGGTACGGGCGAGTCGCGAGGCGGCAACGGCGGCGCCGGCCGTGTCATGTGCCAACTGCGCGCCGGGGCGACACCGAACTTCGATTTCACCCAGATCCTCGACTGGGTTTCCGATGCCACCTATCCGGCCGACATCGTCAGCAACGCGCTCAACACCGACGTCGTCGGCTCCGGGGATGACCTGTTCAACATCATGGTCCGCGCCCGGCTGTCCATCTCATCCTCGGCCACCCCGACGGTCGAGGTCCGCGTCAACGGCGACCCCGTCGGATCGACCACCTACGACGCGACCGGATCGAACCAGGACCGCACTGTCATCGCCTACGACGTCGAGTTGACCGACGGCGACGACATCACCGTGTGGGCCAAGGGAATCAACGGCACCGTCGCCCAACTCAACACCGACGTCACGATCACCCCCACCACTTAGGAGCCGACCGATGCCTGACATCTCGACGGAAACCCCCAGCGGCATCCTGTGGCTACCCGCCGTCGGCGACTTCATCTACGAATTCACCGCGCAGGGCGACCCGCTGCCCGAGGGCAGTCGACTGTACTTCGCGATCGGCAAAGCGCCGGTCCCCGCATTGGAGATCGACTTCACCATCACCGACGCCGGCATGAAGGCCAACATCAAGATCGAGTCCACCGCCATCGCACCCATCAAACCGGGCACCAACTTCTGGCTGATGCTGATGACCGACCCCGACGATCCCGACACGAAGGTCGAGTTGCTCACCGGTCAGGTGAAGAAGAAGAACGCCCGATGAGCACCGTCCTGATCGGGTCGGGCGGCATCACCATCGGCGTCGGCGAGACGGCGGTCACGTCCACCCTGGTCGGGTCGCAGACCCGCATCGAGGTCGCATCACCGGACTCACCCACCCATACCGGGATCCTGGTACCGACACCGGGGCGTCCCGGCGCTGATGGCCGCAGTGTCGAAGTGGGCGGGTCACGTCCCACCTATGCGGAGCTGCCCGACGATCTCGGCGCTGAGGATGCAGGCGTGGCGTGGATTGCTGGTGGGTTGCTGTACTGGTGGGACGGTGCTGCTTGGGATGCCGAGGAGGACGGGGTCCCGTTCCAGGGCCCGGAAGGTCCGGCGGGCCCGGCGACCAGCCTCACGATCGGCACCGTGGATGAAGGCGCTGCCGATGCGTCGATCACGGGCACCGCGCCCACCCAGGTGCTCAACCTGACCCTGCCCAAGGGAAACCCTGGTGATGCGGGCCCACCGAACAGTCTGAGCATTGGGACTGTGAGCGAGGGGGCGGCGGCCGCGTCGATCACCGGTACCGCGCCCACCCAGGTACTCAACCTGACGCTGCCAAAGGGCAATCCCGGCGACGACGGAGTCGACGGGCTGTCAGTCACCTCCGGGTCCGGCGCCCCCTCGGGCACCCCGCCCGAGGGCACCCTGTACGTCGACCTCGCCACCGGTGATGTGCACCGCTACGAAGCGCCGTGGGACGTCATCGGCAACATCAAAGGCCCGGAGGGCGATACAGGCCCGGCGAACAGTCTCACGATCGGCACTGTGGGTGAAGGCGCTGCCGATGCGTCGATCACGGGCACCGCGCCCACCCAAACCCTCAACCTCACCCTGCCGAAGGGTGACAAGGGCGACACCGGCAGCGGTCTAGGGATCGACGACGTCGTCCCCACCTACGCCGAGCTGCCCGACGACCTGGGCCCCGGCGACGCCGGATACGTCGTGCGCGTCGAAGCCGACGACCAGCTGTACGTGTGGAACGGCAGCTCCTGGCCCGCCGAGGGCACCGGCATGGAGATCGCCGCCGCAACGTCGTGGAACGACCTCGACGACAAACCGGCCACCTTCCCACCCTCGGCGCACACCCATGCGATCGCCGACACGACCGGACTGCAAGCCGCTCTCGACGCCAAGACGGCGACCTCGCGCACCATCACCGCGGGCGCCGGGCTCACCGGCGGCGGCGACCTGAGTGCCGACCGCAGCCTCGCAGCAGACTTCGGGTCGGCGGCGGGCAAAATCTGCCAGGGCAACGACACGCGGCTATCCGATGCGCGCACACCGGTTGATGGTTCGGTCACCACGACCAAGATCGCGGCGGCCACCCTCGTCACAGCTGCGGAGACGATCGCCGCCAACAACAACGACACCACCATCCCCACGAGTGCGGCGGTGAAGGCCTACGCCGACGCGTTCGACGGCGGACTCGCCGACATCGTCGAGGACACCACCCCGCAGCTGGGCGGCAACCTCGACCTCAACGGGCACACCGTCGGCGACGCCACCGCGGCTGATCTGACCAAACTCCACGGCGCGGGCACGCTGACGGGAAACAACACCGGCGACCAGGACCTCTCCGGGCTGGCACCGACTTCGCGCACCATCACCGCCGGTACCGGATTGACCGGCGGTGGCAATCTGACGGCGAACAGGACACTCGCCGCCGACTTCGGGTCGGGTGCCGGCAAAGTCTGCCAGGGCAACGACAGCCGACTGTCCGACGCGCGTACTCCGACCGCGCACACCCATGCCATCGCTGACACGACCGGACTGCAGGGCGCGCTCGACGGGAAGGCTTCCTCCTCGCACACCCATGCCGCGGGCGACACCACCAGTGGCACGTTCGACGGCGCGCGCATCCCGAACCTCGCCGCTTCGAAGATCACCTCGGGCACTCTCGACGCGGCGCGCATCCCTGATTTGGCAGCCTCGAAGATCACCAGCGGCACCCTGGATGCGGCACGTATCCCGGCGATCACGAGCTCGATGATCACCGACGGCACCATCGCCGATGTCGACATCAACGCCAGCGCTGCGATTGCGGTGACGAAGCTGGGCACCGGAAGGGTCACCGGCAGCAACAACGGCACCGCCACCAGCCTCACGCTGTGGCGGGGCACTGCTGCCCAGTACGCCGCGATCGGCACCAAAGACTCGAACACCGTCTACGTGGTGGTCGACTGATGTCGATCTGGTTGGGTCCCGACGAGGCCGATGCCATCTACCTCGGCACCGACCCGGTCGATGCCGTATACCTCGGCGAAGACCTGGTGTGGCCAGTTGGCGGTGGCATCGAGTTCATCGGGTCGAATTGGAACGGCGGCACCACCGTCACCCTGCCCGGCGGGGTGCAGGCCGGTGACCTGTGTGTCTTCTACGCGGGCAACACCAACGCGCTCGGCACGCAGCCGACGCTACCGGCGGGGTTGACGAACTTGCGCAACGGCGGCACGTTCGGCGCCGCTGGCCGCGTCGCCTACAAATACGCCACCAGCTCGGGTGAAACGTCGGGCACCTGGACGAACGCGACGATGCTGCACTGCAACGTCTACCGAAACGCGCAGGTCGGCGTCAACGCTTGGGGCGGCGTCTCCAACCAGTGGCCCGCACTGAGCGGCTTCTCGACCGATGCGTGGCTGTACCGTGCCGCGCTGGGTGCGACCGCCACGCTCACCATGCCCGCCGGGTTCACCGACCGGGGCGGCGCCACGTCGGGTACCCGATGCCGCACCGGCGACACAAACGCACCGCACGGGTCTACGTCGGTCGCCGCCGCCACCATCTCCCCGGCCGCGAACACGTACGTCATCACGCTGGCGCTCGAACCGGCGTAATAAACCGCACTTTCCAAAACCCCCGGTCAAAACCGTGGGGGTATTCGTCATGCCCCCGAGGAGGTCCGCTGTGGAGAAAGTCCTCGCTTACGACCGGTCGATCGTCGCTCAGGAGACCGGATTCTGGTGCGGGCCTGCGGCGACGCAGATCGTGCTCGATGGCCGCGGCGTCCGCCGCACCGAGGGGGAACTCGCGCGACGCATGGGCACCCATACCGGGGGCACCGACCACATCGGGCTGCCCGCGCGAGTGCTGGCCGCCGAGCTGCCCGGCGTGAAATGGACGACGGTGCAGATGCCCACCGATCCGCCCACCGCTGCGCAGAAGGATCGACTGTGGGCCGATCTGGTGCGCTCCATCGACGCCGGGTACGGCGTGGTGATGAACATCGTCGCACCGCCGTCGAACTACCCCAAAGCGGTCGCGCCGTCCATGCAGAGCCTGCGCTACTCCGGCGGAGTGGTGTACCACTACGTCGCGCTCATGGGCTACGGCATCGAGGCGAACGGGTTCCGGCGCGTGTGGTGGGCCGACTCCGGGTTCAGCCCGTACTGCAGTTGGGTCAGCTTCGACCAGACGGCCAGCTTGTGCCCGCCGAAGGGCTACGTCGCCGCATCACCGCTCGTGGCTCCCACTCCCGCGCCCGCGCCTGCCCCTGCTCCTGCTGCTCCGGTGGCGCCGCCGGCCACTCCGGCCGGTTCGGTGCCGCGCTTCGAGACGATCCAACTGCTCGGGCAGTCGCACCAGCCGCGCACCAAGACTCCGATCAACTTCCTCATCCACACCGAGGAGGGCAACGCGTCGGCGCTCGACCTGGCGAAGTACTGCAACAACACCCGCAATCAGGTGAGCTACCACTACACGCTGCGCGACGGAAAGCTCGTCCAGCTGGTGCCGCTCGACCGCGCCGCATGGAGCGTGTTGGACGCGAACGCGTACACGATCAACCTGTGCTTCGCCGGGTCGCGCGCGGGCTGGAACCGCCAGGAGTGGCTGGCGCGGCGCGAGGACATCCGCATCGCCGCGTATGTCGCCGTGCGCGACTGCCGCCGATTCGGTATCCCGCTCACTGTCATAACCCCGCCATACCGGCGCGGGTCGGGCATCTCCGACCACGCATACGTCACCCGGTGCCTCGGGATCGGCACCCACCTCGACGTGGGCAGCAGCTTCCCGTGGGACGTGTTCGCCGCCGATGTCGCTGCCTACGCCGGCCCGCCGGCCACCGGCAACCTCATCGACGCCGAAGCCACCCGCGCCAAAGCCTGGATCGGTAAGCGCCTCACCGACGGCGAGACGACGTTGCGCGCCGACGGCCACAAGATCGGGGCGTTCGCCGCATTCGAGCACGCCCACATCTACTGGAAAACCGGCGCGTCCACGGCGGTCGCCATCCCGCACGCCGACCCGGCGCTGCCCGGTACCGGGCTGTTCGAGACGTGGGCCGCTGACTATCGCTTCGAGGTCGGCCCACTCGGTTTCCCCGTGCTGGCGCACTCCGTCGTCACCAACGGCGCGGTGCAAGCCTTCGAGCACGGCGTCCTGTTCCGCAAGACCGGGTCGCCGCGCGGCTGGGCGGTGTGGGGCCGCATCTACACCGCGTATGCCTCCCTCGGCTCGGAGCAGGGTCCCCTCGGCTGGCCGATCAGCGGCGAGGAAGCCGTGCCGGGCACCGACAACATCCGTCAGCGCTTCGAGCACGGAGTGCTGGTGTTCTCGCCCACGGGTGTGACCGTCGCGCTCAACCAACCCCCACGATGAAGGAGATCATCATGTCCATTCTCGATCCGGCGCGCCGCGCCTACATCCACACCCTGGCCGTCGCCGCCGTCGGCGTGCTATCGCTGGTCACCGTGATCAGCGGCTCGCTGGCACCGCTGATCCCTGCCGCGGTCGTCGCCGTCTTCGACCTGCTGGTGGCGCTGGCACACCGCGAGGTCGCCGACTGGCCCGGCAAGGTCAGCGCCGCCGTCTACGCACTCGCGCTGGCCGCACAGCCCATCGGTGTCGCGGTCGCATTCGGCACCGACGCCCAGTGGGCCATCGGGCTGCAACTCCTCTCGGCCATCCTCGGCGGTGGCCTGGCGGCCGCCCGCGCACCCCAACCCGGCGGCGAGACCATCCTCGGTGAGGTCGTCGACACCGACCGATACGGCTACTGAGTCGCCGCCGTGGTCGTCACGATTCGGGGGCGGCAGGTCCGTCTGCTGGACTTGGCGTCTGCGCCTGTGCTGGTCGCCTACATCGTGGGCGGATTCCTGGCGTTGACCGTGGAACCCCCGAATCTGGTGGAGGTGCAACTCGGGCCCAAGTTCGTGGTCTTGTGGGCGGTCATGCTCATCGCCGGACCCGTCATGTGGTTCGCCTCCATCCCCATGGCAGACCAATACTTGGGGGTGCAGCTGCGCGCCTCGGCGGGGGTGCTGACGATGGGTGGGGTGGGCACGTTCGCCGCGTGCGCGGGGATCGTCGACTACACGTCGTTTGCGTTCGTCATCGCCACCGGGTTGGCGTGTGCCGCCCTGTCAGCACTCCTGGTGGACCTGCGACAACTTCGCATGATCCGGCGTCTCGCCCATGAGCTGCCATGACCGGCAACCCCTGGCTGCAAATCCTCCTCGCCATCGTGGGTGCGTTCGGTGCCGGTGGCATCGGAGCCGCGATCCTCAACGCGATGATCGGCGGCGACGGGCGGCGCGCGGACGCCGCCAAGACGCTCGCACAGACCGCGACATCGACCGCGTCGGAGTTGGTGGAAGCAGTGCGCGCCGAGCTGCGCGAGACCCGCAAAGAACTGGCCGACTACCGCGCCGAGACCGACGTGCGCATCGACACGCTCGAGGAGCGGGTAACCGAACTCAAGCGCAGGTTCTGGGTCGCGGTCGGCCACATCCGGCAGCAGGACGCCATCCTCGACGACATCGCGCCCGACCACCCGCGCCCCGACGTGCCGCCCGAACTGCGCGACTACCTGTAACCGCCCCCGCTACACTCGACCCCGGCCCCGGTCCTCGTCTCCCCCGATTCGAGACCGGGGCCGCTTTCGTCATCTCTCAGGCCGCCATCGGCATCGCGACCGACGCGGCGCTACACGCCCGGCGCCGCGCATCATCGGGGATCGCCGTATAGATCTGCGTCGTGCGCACATCGGCATGGCCGAGCAGGTCCTGCACCGCCCGGATATCGCGGTCGGCGCGGTAGGCCGCCGAAGCGAAGCGGTGCCGCAGCGTGTGCGTCGTCCACCCGTCGGGCAGCAGCCGCGACACGATCTTGCCCACATGCGCCGGTGTCAGATGCCCGCCGTGCGGCGACGGGAACGCCCACCCCGCCCGGGCCCGCAGCAGGACGGCCAGCTCCGGTTCGATCGGCAACAGGCGCTCGCGCCCACCCTTGCCCACCACGCGCAGCGCCGGGCCGTCGAGGGTGTCCTCGACGTGCTCACCGCGCACGGCTGCGATCTCGGCACGCCGCAGACCCACCCCGGCCGCGAGCATGATCGCCAGCCGCGCCCGCTCATCGGCGGCCAGCAGCGCCACCCGCATCGCCCGCTCGGGACAGGGCCGCGGCTTGCCGACGATGCCGGGCACGGGCAGGATGCCGACAGTCGGATCGTCGGCGCGCAACCCCGCTCGAGCTGCCCACCGGAAAAACGAGACGGCCGAGGAGCGCGCCGAACGGCGCGTGTTCTGCGACCAGTCGGAATTTGCCAGCCACCCCTCGACGTCGGCGACGGTGACGGCGGCGGGCGGGCGGCCGACATGATCGGCCAGGCGCAGGAGGTGGTAGCGGCGCAGCTCGCGGGTGGCCGGCGAGCGGCCGCCCGCTGCGAGGTGGGCGTCGAATGTGATCACGGCGTGCATCCAGTCCATGGGCGCATCCTGTGGGCCGCGTCCGACAGGATCGGCGCCGATGGGCCTGTGATGGCCGGATGGTCCTATGCCGAGGGGACCAACGGCCCGCGTTTTCATGCCGCTTCGATCAGCCGACCGCGCCGACCCTTGGGCGACCACACCACGAGCGTGGGCCGGTCGTGGATGCCGCTGACCCCGACGCGCCCGGCGCGCGGAAACCATCGCGCCTTGATCTCGGACTCAGCACGGTCGCGCTCGCGCATCGCCGCGCTGAACGCTTCGAGGTCGGCACCGACCGGGCCGCGCTCGTTGGCGGCGAGCAGCTCGTCGTAGGCGCGGCGCATCGTTGCCTGGGTCTGGGCGACGAGGTCGAGGAGTTCGCCGGTCAGGCTTGTTGGCGCGCTCATGCCGCCACCGCCGCGTCCTCGTCGGCGCGCCGGGGCCGCAGCGGTGTGACCTGGGCGTGCTCCTTATCAGCGGGTTCGGGGTTCGAGTCCCTGATGGCGCACAGAAAGACCCCTTACCAGCAGAAATGCCGGTGAGGGGTCTTCTTGTGTGCGCACCTCGCGCGTTGCCATTGTCATCGCGCGGCGGCGATCGCCACCGCGCGATGACAATCAGCACGCGGGAAGCACGCCGACCACTCGGGCTCAGTCCTCGGCGGGCGGAAGTTCCTCGAGGATGGCCACGGCAGCGGCGGTGTCGCCGTCGTGGGTCAGCGAGACATGCACGCGGGCCTGCGCGAGGAACTCGCCGATCGCCCCGGACAACCGGATCGCCGGGCGGCCCCAGTTGTCGGTGACCACCTCGATGTCGGAGTGCACGATCATCGGCAGGGCCGGGCGCCGCGCGAAGCGGCTCACCGACCAGGCCTTGATGACCGCCTCCTTGGCCGCCCAGCGGGCCGCCAGGTGGCGCTCGGGGCCCCCGGTCCCCGACCGCGCATCCCTGCGCTCACCGGCGGTGAACGCCTCGGCGAACCGCGTCCCCGGTTGTTTCCATTGCTCGGCGAACTCGGGGATCGACACGATGTCGAGCCCCACGCCCACCACGCTCACAGCTGACAACCCTGGCGGTAAGCGCCCTGCGCATCCAGGCGTGCATCGGCGTCGAGCAGCAGCGCTGCTTCCTGCGCCGTCTCGGTCTGCGCGGCCTCGTCGTCGAACCGGCGTCCCGACGGACGGGCGTAGGCCGGGTCGCCGCCGCACATCGCGGCGAGGATCCGCTGCTGGCCGTCGCGCAGCCGCTCGGCGCGGCGGGCGCGGTAGGCCTCCCGCTCATCGGCCGGCAGCGATGCGATGAACGCCTCCGGGTGCACGACGGCGATCAGGCCCGACACGTGGCCGAAGCCCAGTGACGTCAGCAGGCCCGCCTTGAGCTCGAAGTTGCCGCCCATCTCCAGCGTGCTCGTCGGCCACACCAGGTGGTCGTAGACCGCCAAGGCGTCGTCGACGCAGTCCAGGCTCCGGTTGGGCGGAATGCTGCCCGACGCGAGGACCTGGCACAGCCCGATCAGCTGGAAGGCCGCGGCACCACCCTTGGCGTGGCCGGTCAGCGCCTTCTGCGAGACGACGAACAGCGGAGCGCCGTCGCCGCGCCCGATCGCACGGGCGAGGTGCTCGTGCAGCTTGGACTCGTTGGGGTCGTTCGCCTTGGTCGAGGTGTCGTGCTTGGACACCACCGCGACGTCGTCGGGGCTGACGCCCAGCTCGCGCAGCGACCGGGCCAACGGGGATTGCTCCGCTCCGCGCGCCGCGCCCAGCGCACCGATGCCCGGTGCCGGGATGGAAGTGTGCACGCCGTCGCCGAAGCTCTGCGCGAACGCGACCACACCGAGGACCGGCAGGCCCATCTGCGCTGCGACGTCCCCGCGGGCCAGCAGCACCGTGCCGCCGCCCTGCGACTCGACGAACCCGCCGCGTCGGCGGTCGTTGGCGCGGGAGTAGCGGCGCTCGTCGATGCCGCGTGCGGCCATGGCCGCGGAGTCCGCGGTGGCCGACATGTCGCCGAACCCGACGATGCCCTCGATGCCCAGGTCGTCGAAGCCGCCGGCAACGGCGAACAGCGCCTTGCCCAGGCGGATCTTGTCCGCACCCTCCTCCACCGAGACGGCGGCGGTGGCGCATGCGGCGACCGGGTGGATCATCGAGCCGTAGCTGCCGATGTAGGACTGCACGACGTGGGCCGCGACGACGTTGGGCAGGGCCTCCTGCAGGATGTCGTTGGCCTTGGACTCGCCCAGCAGGGTGTCGACGTAGAGCGAACGCATCGACGTCATGCCACCCATACCGGTGCCTTGAGTGTTGGCGACCAGCGTCGGGTGCACCCAGCTCATCAGCTCCTCGGGGGTGAACCCGCTGGAGAGGAAGGCGTCGACGGTGGCCACCAGGTTCCACAGGGCGACACGGTCGATCGAACTGGCCATGTCCGGCGTGACACCCCAGCGGACGGGGTCGAACCCGGTCGGGATCTGCCCGCCGACGGTACGGCTCAGCTCGAAGCGCCGCGGGACGCGGATCTCGGTGCCGGCCAGGCGGGTCACGGTGAACTCACCGGTATCGGGCACCTCGGCGATCCGGGTGTGCTCGGGATCAGCAGCGACGAATGCGCGCGCAGTCTCCTCCGACGACACCGTGAAGGTCAGGTCCTCGTCGAGGAACACCGACTCGAGCAGCGGCGAGGAGTTGTCGATCATCGCACCGTCGTCGGCGTAGCGGCGGATGCCGCAGCGCGCCACGACCTCGTCGTGGTAGCGCTCCCAGATCTCCGACTCGGCCACCGGGTCACCGCTGGCGGTGTCATACCAACCCGGCTTCGGGTTCTCCTCCCAGGTGATGAGCCCGGTGCTCCAGGCCAGCTCGGCGACTCCGGCGGCCGACAGCTCGCCGGAGACCTCCATCTCGAAGCGGGTACGCGCCGAACCGTACGGCCCGACCTCACCCGCACCGACGATGACCACGAGGTCTTCGGGTTTCACGCCGATCTCCGGCCAGGCCACCGGTGCGACCTGAGGCGCGCGCGCCGGGTGCGGCAGTGCCGGGATCCCGGCGTCGACTGCCTTCTCCGACGGGGCCTC
>CAZVVS010000082.1:0-15218 GCA_964630585.1 uncultured Gordonia sp. | reverse complement strand
CCCTGGCCGGCAAGCTCGCCGCATGGTTGGGCAAGCAGGGCCACACGCCGCTCCTCGTCGCCTGTGACCTGCAGCGGCCGGGCGCCGTCAACCAGTTGCAGGTGGTCGGTGAGCGCGCGGGCGTCCCGGTGTTCGCGCCGAATCCCGGTACCGCGGTGGGTGTTGAAGGCGAGATGGGCGTGTCGGCCGGCGATCCGGTCGAGGTTGCGCGCGGCGGTCTCGAGTACGCCCGGGCCAACCATTTCGACACGGTGATCATCGATACCGCGGGCCGTCTCGGCGTCGACGACGAGTTGATGCGCCAGGCCGCGGACGTGCGCGCGGCCACCGATCCCGACGAAGTCCTCTTCGTCGTCGACGCCATGATCGGTCAGGACGCCGTCACCACGGCACAGGCCTTCGCCGAGGGCGTCGGGTTCACCGGTGTGGTCCTCACCAAGCTCGACGGCGATGCCCGCGGCGGTGCCGCGCTGAGTGTCCGCGAGGTGACCGGTGAGCCGATCCTCTTCGCGTCGACCGGTGAGAAACTCGAGGACTTCGACGTCTTCCACCCCGACCGCATGGCCAGCCGGATTCTCGGCATGGGCGACGTCCTCTCGCTCATCGAGCAGGCCGAAGAGCACTGGGATGCCCAGCAGGCCGAAGAAGCCGCGTCGAAGATCATGGGCGGCGACCTCACGCTGGAGGACTTCCTGCAGCAGATGCTCATGATCCGCAAGATGGGCCCCATCGGAAACCTGCTCGGCATGCTGCCCGGCGCTGGCCAGATGAAGGAGGCCCTCGCGCAGGTCGACGACTCGCAGCTTGACCGCGTGCAAGCGATCATCCGCGGCATGACGCCGGCCGAGCGCGCCGATCCGAAGATCATCAACGGCTCGCGCCGCCTGCGCATCGCCAACGGTTCGGGCGTCTCGGTCTCCGAGGTCAACCAGCTCGTCGACCGCTTCTTCGAGGCCCGCAAGCAGATGGCCGCGATGACCGGGCGCATGGCCGGACCCGGCGGAGGGCGCAAGAACGTCCGGCGCAAGGGCGGCAAGAAGGGCAAGAAGGTCCGCGGCCGCGGACCGACGCAGCCGAAGGTGCGCGGCGGGTTCCCGGGCATGCCGCCCGGTGGGTTCCCCGGCATGCCCGGCGGGATGCCCGACCTGTCGTCGATGCCGCCCGGACTCGACGAGCTGCCACCGGGTTTGGCCAACATCGACTTCTCGCAGTTCGACCAGAACGGTAAGAAGAAGTAGTCGGGGATCCGGAGGTGGCGGTGACCGGAGCGCTCCATGTCGGCGGCCGTGACGGCTTGACCGGTGAACGAATCGACCTGTGGATCGTCGACGGCGTGTTCCGCGACGGTCCCGTCGAAGGTGCGACGACTATCGCCGACGACGGTTGGCTGCTGCCCGGTCTTGCCGATGCCCACAACCACGTCGGAATCGCGCCTGGGCTCGGCGTCACCGTCGAACAGGCGCGGGCGTTTGCGTACGCCGACGTCGCGGCCGGGACGACGCTGATCCGCGAGGTCGGCTCGCCGCTGGACACCCACCCGCTCGACGACGATCCGCGCTGCCCGCAGTTCATCCGGTCGGGCAAGCACATCGCGCGGCCGAAGCGGTACCTGCGCGACTACGGCGTCGACCTCGACGATCCTGACGACCTCGCCGCTGAGGTCACGCGCCAGGCGTCGGCCGGGGACGGCTGGGTGAAGATCGTCGGCGACTGGATCGACCGCGACGCCGGTGACCTCGCCCCGCTGTGGACGCGAGCGCAACTAGACGCGGCGGTGGCCGCCGCGCACGGCGCCGGAGCGAAGATCACCGCGCACGTCTTCGGCTATGACGCGCTGCCCGACATCATCGGCGCCGGATTCGACTGCATCGAGCACGGGACCGGGCTGACCGACGACCTCATCGACGAGGTGGTGGCCCGCGACATCGCCTTGGTCCCGACGATGATCCAGATCGAGAACTTCCCGGGCATCGCCGATGGCGCCGATCGGTTCCCGACATACCAGGCCACCATGCGCGATCTGTATGCGCGGGCCGGACAGGTGATGGCGGCCGCCCGCGAGGCGGGCGTGCAGATCTTCGCGGGTACCGACGCCGGCGGTTTCGTCGGGCACGGCCGGATCGTCGACGAGGTGGAAGCCCTCGTCGGCATGGGCATGCCGGTCACCGCGGCGCTCGACGCGGCCAGCACGGCCGCGCGTCGCTGGCTGGGTGCGGGCGTGTTCGACGACGGTGATCGGGCCGATGTGCTGATCCTCGACGCCGACCCGCGGCAGGACCTGAGCACGCTGCGCCGCCCGCGCGAGATCATCTGCGGCGGAGTTCCGATCAGCGGCTAGGACCCGTACCAACGCGGTCGATTGTTACCACTACGACGTAAAGATCGACCGAGCTATTTGCTCCGTCGGCGCCGGCAGTGATCATTTTTGGGGATTGATGTGCACCAGTGGCAGAATGAATCCTCGGTTCGCCGGATCCGGGTACGCCCGACCGGCGGTCACACCGAATCAATCGCAAAACCGGACTTGCGCATCCCGCGCGGGTTGCTGAATTGCGCAGTGACCAACTGAAGGAAACATGTCTGTCAAGATCAAGCTCGCCCGTCTCGGCAAGATCCGCCAGCCGCAGTACCGCATCGTCGTCGCCGACTCGCGTACCCGCCGCAACGGCCGTGTCATCGAGACCATCGGCAAGTACCACCCCAAGGAAGACCCCTCGTTCATCGAGGTGGACTCCGACCGCGCCCAGTACTGGCTCGGCGTCGGCGCGCAGCCGACTGAGCCGGTGGCCGCGATCCTGAAGATCACCGGCGACTGGCAGAAGTTCAAGGGCTTGCCGGGCGCCGAGGGCACCCTGAAGGTCGCCGCGCCCAAGCCGAGCAAGCAGGACCTGTTCAACGCCGCGCTGGCCGCTGCTGACAGCGAGCCGGTCGCCGACGCCACCACGCCGAAGAAGAAGGCCCCGAAGAAGGCTGCCGAGAAGGCCGAGGAGAAGGCTGAGGCGGAGGACAAGGCCACCGCGTCGGAGGCTCCGGAGACCGCTGAGCCCGAGACCGAGGCTGTCAAGGAAGACCTCGCCGACGACGGTGAGACCGTGGCCGAGGCCGTCGCCGAGGGTGAGGCCGCTGCCGACGCCAAGGACGAGGCGTGAGCGTCGTCGTCGCCGACGCCGTCGAACACCTCGTTCGCGGGATCGTGGCCAACCCCGACGACGTCCGTGTCGAGCTGCTGTCCGGTGGCCGCGGCGGGCGTCTGATCGAGGTCCACGTGAACCCCGAGGACCTCGGCAAGGTCATCGGCCGCAACGGCCGCACGGCCACCGCGCTGCGCACCCTGGTCACCGGTATCGGGGGCAAGGGCCTGCGCGTCGACATCGTCGACACCGACCGCTGATCGTCGACGGGGAGCGCACGTGGACCTGGTGATCGGCCGCGTGGTCAAGCCCCACGGTGTCCGCGGCGAACTCGTCGTCGACATCCGCACTGACGATCCCGAGATGCGTTTCGCGCCCGGCACCGTGCTGCGCGGCGTGATGCCGCGTGCCAAGGTCGCTGCGCGAACCGCGGAACGCGAGTTCACCGTCACAGCCGCCCGGAACCATTCCGGGCGGCTGTTGGTGTCCCTGGCCGGCGTGGCCGATCGCAGTGCTGTCGACGAGCTGCGCGGAATGTTATTCGTCATCGAGGCCGACGACGTGGATTCCGGTGACGATCCCGACGAGTTCTACGACCACGAGTTGATCGGTTTGCCGGTGCGGACCGTCGACGGTGAGACCGTCGGCGAGGTCCGCGACGTCATCCACCTGCCCGGCTCGGACCTGCTCGCCGTCGCCGCCGCCGACGACGGTCGGGAGATTCTCATCCCGTTCGTCGCCGAGATCGTGCCGCAGGTGTCACGCGCAGACGGCGTCGTCATCGACCCGCCCGAGGGTTTGCTGGAGGGCTAGTCGTGCGACTGAGCATCGTGACCATCTTCCCCGACTACGTCGCACCGCTGCGCGAAGCGCTGCTGGGCAAGGCGATCGACAAAGGGATCATCACCCTCGACGTCCACGACCTGCGCGACTGGACCCACGACGTGCACCGCAGCGTCGATGATTCGCCCTATGGCGGCGGGCCGGGCATGGTGATGAAGCCGCAGGTGTGGGGTGAGGCGCTCGATGCCGTCTGCGGCTCCGACACCCACCTGGAGGCCGGGCCGATCCTCGTCGTCCCGACGCCGGCCGGTGTGCCGTTCACCCAGGCCACCGCGCAGCGCTGGAGCCGTGAGAACCACCTGGTCTTCGCATGCGGCCGCTACGAAGGGATCGACCAGCGCGTTGTCGACGACGCGGCCCGGCGGATGCGCGTCGAAGAGGTGTCGATCGGAGATTTCGTGCTGATCGGCGGCGAGGTCGCGGTAATGGTGATGGTCGAGGCCACGACGCGGCTGATCGACGGTGTGCTGGGCAACCCGGTGTCGCATCAGGACGACTCCTTCTCCGACGGTTTGCTCGAAGGCCCCAGTTACACGCGCCCGGTGTCGTGGCGCGGACTCGACGTGCCCGAGGTCCTGCTGTCGGGCGATCACGCCCGGGTCGCCGCCTGGCGCGCCGAGCAGGCATTGGAGCGCACGCGGGCACGACGACCCGATTTGCTGCGCGAGCACGACTCCTGACACAATGGAGCGGTTGCCACGCGGCAGGTCACGGCACATGCCGACCCCGTGTGGACACGCAATGCTCGGAGCATGAACCGGTTGATCCTTCCGCGGCCGCCAGGTTCCTCTACTCACGCACACGCCAGATTGGACAACCGATATGAACACCCTGGACTTCCTCGACAAGCAGTCCCTCCGCGACGACCTGCCCGACTTCGCCCCCGGCGACACCGTTGACGTTCACGTCAAGGTGATCGAGGGTTCCAAAGAGCGCGTCCAGGTCTTCAAGGGCGTCGTGATCCGCCGCCAGGGTGGCGGTGTGCGTGAGACCTTCACCGTCCGCAAGGTGTCCTTCGGCGTCGGCGTGGAGCGCACCTTCCCGGTGCACAGCCCCAACATTGCCAAGATCGACGTCCTCACCCGCGGTGACGTCCGTCGCGCCAAGCTCTACTACCTGCGCGATCTCCGTGGCAAGGCCGCGAAGATCAAGGAAAAGCGCTGACGCGTCGCCGCACCCTCGGGCGCTGACCCGGTAGGCTGTGGAGTCGTGTCCGACGATAACGACGAGAACGTCTCCAAGCCCTGGCACTCCAAGGGCGACAAGGACGACAAGCCCGACGAGAAGCGCTCCTTCCTCCGCGAACTGGCCGTCATCATCGGCATCGTGCTGGTGGTGAGCTGGATCGGACAGACCTTCATCTTCCGCCAGTACGTGGTGCCGTCGGAGTCGATGGAATCGACCCTGGTGGGCTGCGCGGGTTGCTCCAACGACCGCATCGTCATCGACAAGCTGGCCTACCGCTTCGGTGACCCCACCCCCGGTGACGTCGTCGTCTTCAAGGCACCCAGCGAGTCCTGGGACTCTGGCGGTCCGCCGCGCGACTCGTCGACGCTGCGCGGCAAGTTCCTCAACGTCCTGTCGTGGTTCGGCTACGCCCCGCCCAACGAGTACAGCCTGGTCAAGCGGGTCATCGCGACCGGCGGTCAGACCGTCGAATGCCATGCGTCGGAGAACGTCGGTATCAAGGTCGACGGCAAGCCGCTGCACGAGCCGTACATCGACCGCGAACTGCAGTCGCGCGTCCCCGACGCCGGGCCGTGCTTGGGGCCCGACTTCGGGCCCATCAAGGTGCCCGAGGGCAACTACTGGGTGATGGGTGACAACCGGACGTACTCGGCCGATTCCCGCTTCCACACCGAGGACGAATTCCACGGCACCGTGCCCAAGTCCGACATCCGGGGCAAGGTGCGGTTCGTCATCTGGCCGGCCGCGCGTATCGGCGGGGTCGGATCGGAGAATCCGCAGAAGTAGGGCCGCGATGTCAGCTTCCCTACGATGGCCCCCGCGGCCGCCCGTGCGCCGCGCGGCGTCACTGCGCACCTACGAATTCGCCCTGTACAACAGTGGTTTGGGGCCGGTCGCCGGGGTCGACGAGGCCGGTCGGGGTGCGTGTGCCGGGCCTCTCGTCGTCGCGGCGTGTGTCTTGAAACCGAACCAACTGCGCTCTCTGGCCGATCTGAACGACTCCAAGAAGGTGGCGCCGCCGGCCCGGCGTCGGCTGTACGGCGCAATTCGCAAGTACGCGCAGGCCTACTCGGTGGTGGTGATCGAGGCAGACGAGATCGACCGGATCGGCATCCACGTCGCCAACATCGAGGGCATGCGCCGCGCCGTCGCCGCGCTGCACACCACGCCCGGGTACGTCCTGTCCGACGGCTTCGTCGTGCCGGGACTGCCGGTGCCGTCGCTGCCGATCATCGCCGGTGACGCCAACGCCGCCTGCATCGCGGCGGCGAGCATCCTGGCCAAGGTGACGCGCGACGACATCATGGCGCGACTCGACGACGAGCTGCCCGGATACGACTTCGCGGTGCACAAGGGCTACTCGACCGAGCACCACATGGGCCGCGTCGCCGAACTCGGTCCATCGGCGCAGCACCGCATGTCGTATCGCAACGTCGCGGCGCATGCGGTGCGCGATACCCTGAAGCTATGAGTGCCGACGACCTCGAGAACTACGAAGCCGACCTGGAGCTGTCGCTGTACCGCGAGTACAAGGACATCGTCGGCCAGTTCACCTACCTCGTGGAGACCGATCGCCGGATGTACCTTGCCAACGGCGTCGAGATGTCGCCGCGCAACTCCGACGGCGAGGTGTACTTCGAGTTGCGTCTCACCGATGCGTGGGCGTGGGATCTGCACCGTCCGTCGCGGTTTGTGAAGCAGGTGCGGATCATCACGTTCAAGGACGTGAACATCGAGGAGATCGAGCAGCCCGAGCTGCGGCTCCCCGAGTAGCCCCCTAGGTTTTCCACAGTTCTCAGATATCCACAGGACCGTGCCGTCGTAGGCCCGGGACAGGCGGATCGGTCGGTTCCGTGATCCATCCTCGATCGCATGGGGGAGACACGACAATCACTCGGGGCGGCGGGCGAGGCAATCGCGGCCGACTACTTGGCAACGCTGGGCTGGCACGTTTGTGTCCGCAACTGGCGCAACCGATACGGCGAACTGGATGTGATCGCGCGGGAGCCGAATCCGTCCGGCGGACCCGACAACCTCGTGATCGTCGAGGTGAAGACACGACGCAACGCCGCGGTCTACGCCGACCCGGTCACCGCGGTCACCGACGAGAAGCTGGCGCGCATGGTGCGGTTGGCGTGGATGTGGGTCGAGGAGCAGCGCGAAGCCGGTGAGCTGCCGTACTTCGAGGCGATGCGCTTCGATGTGATTTCGATCCGCATGTCCGGGCCGGGCGGAGCGCCGGCGCTGCGGCATCACCGCGGGTTGGTCGACTGATGACGCTGGGACGGGCGTTCTCCGTCGGGCTGAACGCGTTTCGGGCCCGCGTCGTCGAGGTCCAGGCCAACACCAGCCGGGGCACCCCGGGATTTTTCATCACCGGACTGGCCGACGTGGCGCTGCGGGAGGCGCGCGACCGAGTGCGCCCGGCGATCGTCAACTCCGGCGGAAACTTCCCGGAGCTCAAAGTGGTCGTCGCGCTCGCGCCGGCGAACATGCCGAAGGCCGGTCCCGGCTTCGACCTCGCCATGGCGGTGGGCATCGTCTTGGCCGACAAGGATGCCGACGACAAGCTGCTGGAGGCCGGTGCGATGCTCGTACCCTCGACAGTCTTCCTCGGCGAACTCGGCCTCGACGGGGCGATCCGCCCGGTGCGCGGCGTGCTGCCGTGCCTGCTCGAGGCCCGACGGGCGGGGTTCGTGCGCGCGGTGGTCCCGCTGGCGAACATGGCCGAGGCCGGTCTGGTCTCCGGTATCGAGATCCACGGGGCGACCAGATTCGCCGATGTGTGCCGGTGGTTGCGCGGCGATGTGGAGCTCGACGACGAGCCGCCGCCCGTCGACGGGTTGACCGCCCCGTCACCGGACATGGCCGACGTCGTCGGCCAGGGGCAGGCGCGCCGGGCGCTGGAGATCGCGGCGGCCGGGATGCACCACATCCTCATGACCGGGCCGCCGGGGATCGGCAAGACGATGCTGGCCCGCCGCCTGCCCGGGATCCTGCCCTCGCTGGGTGAGGACGAGGCGCTCGAGGTCACGGCGATCCACTCGATTGCGGGGGCCTTGCCGCGGCGACGGCCGCTCATCGTCGAACCGCCCTTCATCGCACCGCATCACTCGGTCACGGTCACCGCCCTGCTCGGCGGGGGCACCGGCACCGCCCGGCCGGGCGTGGCGTCGCTGGCGCATCGAGGGGTGTTGTTCCTCGACGAGTGCGCCGAGATGGGTGCCAAGGCGCTCGACGCGTTGCGGCAGCCCCTGGAGGAGGGTGAGGTGCGCGTGACGCGGCGCGACGGGGTGGCCACCTACCCGGCCCGGCTGCAGTTGGTGCTCGCGGCCAACCCGTGCCCGTGCGCACCGGCCCACGACATCGACTGTGTCTGCTCGGTGGTGGCGCGGCGACGCTATCTGGGCAAATTGTCGGGACCGCTCATGGACCGCATCGACATCCGGGTCCGGATGAATCCGCCGGGCAACACCGCACTGCTCACCGAATGCGGCGAGCCGAGTACGGCGGTACGGGAACGGGTCGTCGCGGCCCGGGATGCCGCGGTCGCCCGGTGGGCCCAACACGGCTGGCGCACCAACGGCGAGGTGCCGGGGTCGGTGCTGCGCGGCGAGTTCCGGCTCGCTCCCGAGGCGATGCGGCCGGTCGAATTGTTCCTGCGCGACGGCCGGGTGACCGCGCGGGGGGCCGACCGTGCTTTGCGACTGGCATGGACTTTGGCCGACCTGCGCGGGGCCGGGCTACCCAACCAGGACGACGTCGCCCTGGCCCTGCTGTACCGGGACCGTGGGGGAGCAGCATGAGCATCGACGAGTCGGTGTTGCGGGCCTGGGCCTACCTGATGCGGGTGGCCGAGCCGCCGCACACCGGTCTGCGCGACCTCGTCGAGGAGGAGGGCCCGGTCGCCGCCGCGCAGGCCATCCGGTCGAGGAAGGTGCCAGCCGGTTTCAACGGCGTCCTCGGCGTGACGAACGTCCGCGCCGGACACGACCTCTCCGCGCAGGACCTCGATGCGGCGGCGGCGGTCGGCGCGCGGCTCGTGACGCCCGACGACGAGGAGTGGCCCGGGTGGCAGCTGTGGGGACTGCGATCGGCGGAGACGGTCGAGCGCGGCGGACCGCCCCTGGCGCTGTGGGTGCGGGGGAGTAGGAGCCTTGCCGACGAGGTCGCCGCCGGCATCGGCGTCATCGGGTCGCGCGCGTCGACGTCCTACGGCGAGCACGTCACCGGGCAGATCGTCGGCGGACTCGTCGACGCCGGGTGGACGGTGATCTCCGGCGGTGCGTTCGGCATCGACGGCACCGCGCACCGTGCCGCGCTGGGTTGCGGCGGTAGCACCGTCGCGGTCATGGCGTGCGGTATCGACGTCGATTACCCGTCGTCGCACTCGTCGCTCTTCGGTGCCATCGCCCGCGACGGGTTGATCGTCACCGAGTACCCGCCGGGCAGCACCGCGGCACGACACCGCTTCCTGACGCGCAACCGTCTGGTGGCGGCACTCTCCACCGCGGTCGTCGTGGTGGAGGCGGGGGCGCGCAGCGGTGCGGCCAACACGGCGGCATGGGCCCGCAAACTCGGCCGTCCGCTGGGGGCGGTGCCCGGACCGGTCACCTCGTCGATGTCGTTGGGGTGCAATCGGATGATCGCCGACGAGCAGGCCGCGCTCGTCGTCGACGCGCAGGGGCTGATCTCGCTCGCCGCGCCCGACGGCGAGGGTGGGCCCAATCGCGGCCCGGTGCGACGGATCGACGAACTCACCGGCGATCGGCAGCGCGTGTACGAGGCGATTCCCGGGCGGGGTGCGATCACCGTCGACGAGATCGCCCTCAACGCCGCACTCGACGTCGGCCGGGTGATGGCGGCACTGGCCCTACTCGAGGTGGACCGGTTCGTCGCCGCCGTCGGGGACGGGTGGTCCATAGTGCGTGATTGAAGGGCGGTTACCGGCCGGGGACGGGCCGCCGACCGCCGACGATGAGGGCGATGTCTTTCGCCGGCAAGTCGACGGGGTCCCCGTCGCCGATGGTGATGTCCGCGTCGGTGCCGCGCAGCGAGACCCCCGTCAGGTCGACGCCGAAGTACTTCAGTTGCCGCTTGTCGGGATCGCCGATCGCCGCGGCGATCCGGGCCGGTGGCGCCGGTTGCAGGCCGAGCGGCTCGGTGATGTCGAGGCCGTGCAGGACGTCGTGTGCCAGTGCGCCGGCCTGCCCGCCGCGTGGCGGCGTCCACGGGTGTTCCGCATTGTCGCGCAACGATTTGAGCAACTCTGCGTCGGACGTGGTCGCCGTGTCCTTGCGGGCGACCTTGTCGGCGTAACGGTTGAAATTCCCGCCCGCGGCGAGGATCCCGGCGACTACGCGTAACCCGGAATGCCGGTACGCCAGCGTGATGTGGGCGACGACCTCGCGCACCCGCCATCCCTCGCAGAGGGAGGGATGTGCCCACTGCTCGGGGGTCAGTCCGTCGAGGAGGTCGGCCAACCGACGCCGTTCGGCGAAGGTCTCAGTGCGGAGTTCATCGTCGGTGAGGGTCATGGGGAGGCCTTCTAACGGGGGATCTGGTCGCCGGGGACACGAGCACAGTCGAATGCCACCACCGTAGCGCTTGACGGTGGCGATGGATTCTGCGCGCGACGATGTCGAGAATTGGCCAACGGCTCCGTCCCAGGGGTGAGCGACTGACTAGGGTCGCCAACGAAGGGAGAACGTCATGGCCAAGTATCTGATGCTCAAGCACTACCGTGGCGCGCCGGCCTCGGTGAACGACGTTCCGATGGATCGGTGGACCCCTGCCGAGGTCGAGGCCCACATGCAGTACATGGAGGATCTTGCGGCACGACTGCAGGAGAGCGGCGAGTTCGTCGACAGCAGGGCGTTGACGCCCGGCGGTACATGGGTGCGCTCGGGCGGGGCCGGCAAGCCTCCGGTGACCGACGGTCCGTTCGCCGAGACCAAAGATCTGGTCGCGGGGTGGATGATGATCGACGTCGAGTCCTACGAACGCGCCGTCGAGCTGGCGGGTGACCTGGCCGTGGCCGCCGATCTCTATGCGACGGCCGCAGACAAGGCGGATTCGACCGCCGAGCGCAACCATCTGATCATCTGCGCTGCGCGAGCACGCGAGCGCATTGCCGACCGGGGTTAGGCGAGGTCGGTGACCCTTCCGCTACAGATCCTCGCAACAACTACTGTTGCAACCGCAGTTGTTGTGAGGATCGGTAGCTGATGTGAACCACCAGGAGGGTGAATGGCCAAGCGGCTGAACACGATGCAGGTGCTGCGGACCGAGCGGCTGAGCCCGCACTTCATGCGCGTGTACCTCGGCGGTGACGGATTCGACGAGTTCTCGCCGGTGCGCGGACGCGACGACGTGACCGCCGACTGGGACACCGACATGTACGTCAAGATCGTGTTCATGCCGGACGGGTCCGAGGTTCCCGACGGCCTCGACCCCGACGAGCTGCGCGGCGGCACCGGGCAACCCGGCAAACCGGTTCTGCGCACCTACACGGTCCGCCGGTACGACCCGGTAGCGAATGAGCTCGCCATCGACTTCGTCGTCCACGGCGACGAGGGGCTGGCCGGCCCATGGTCGCTGCGCGCGCAACCCGGGGAGACCGTGCGGTTCATCGGCCCGGGCAGCGGCTACCGGCCGCGCGAGGATGCGCCGTGGCACCTGTTCGCCTGCGACGAGGCCGGACTACCGGCAGTCGCGGCGGCACTCGAAGCACTGCCGGCCACCGCTCGCGGACAGGCGTTCATCGAGGTCGCCGGACCCGACGACGAGCTTGCGCTGACCGCGCCCGAGGGCGTCGAGGTCACCTGGCTCCACCGGGGCGGTGGCGCAGGTGAGGTCGGTGACGACGTGGCGGGGGACAACGCACCGCTCATCGCGGCGGTCCGCAATGCATCGTGGTGGGACGGCGAACCACAGGTCTTCGTCCATGGCGAAGCGCAGGTCGTCATGCACAATCTGCGCGGATACATCCGCAAGGAGCGCGGCGTGAGGGCGGCCAACGCCTCGATTTCGGGCTATTGGCGGCGGGGTCACACCGAGGAAGGATTCCGCCAATGGAAGGCGGATCTGCGCGCGTCCGAAGCAACGAACCCCGCCCGGTAGCATCGGAGGCCTGGCCCGGAATTCGGAGTAAACGGGCAGTTCAACGGGCTATTCGGGCATCTGGCACCCGCTGTATTCGGACATAGAAACTACACAGCATCTACAGGGCCGACGCCTAACTTGTGTTCCTACCTTCGTCCTTTGTCGGGCACACAGCCCGCCGAAGTGAGATGAAAGAGAGACACCGATGTCGAAGCCCCAGAAGATCAAGCACAAGTCCTCGTTCTTCCTGCCCTTCCACGTGAAGAAGAAGAAAGAAGACAAGAAGAAGAAGTAAGGCCTCGATCTCAGGCTTTCGACGCCCCCGACCATCACGGTCGGGGGCGTCTCCTGTCGTGGGCCGTTGCAGAGTTGATGGGTCGTTACAGATTGGTCGCAACCGGGCGCGCCGCGTTGCGCGGAACGCAATCGCGACGTGGACTGGACCCATGGACCAGCGCGGCGTCGTCGACGACTTCGCGGCCCACCTGCGCCTGGAGAAGGCCCGCAGCGAACACACGGTCCGCGCGTACACCGGTGACGTGCGTGCGCTCCTCTCGTTTGCGGGTGCCCGCGGAGTCGCCGTCGCCGACCTCGACCTGCCGGTGTTGCGTGCGTGGTTGGCGGAGCAGACGCGGCGCGGCATCGCGCGCACGACGATTGCCCGGCAGGTGTCGAGCGCCAAGACGTTCGGCGCCTGGGCGGCCCGCGAGGGACTACTGCGCGACGATCCCGCCGCACGACTGCAAGCCCCCAAAGCCCACCGCGTCCTCCCGCACGTGTTGTCGCCCGAGCAGGCGAACGCGGTGACCGCCGTGCCTGTGGAGCACGGCGACCAGGCGATCGGGGAGGAACCGTCGCCGATGCAGTTGCGCGACCGGGTGATCCTGGAACTGCTGTACGCGAGCGGGATCCGCGTCGGCGAGTTGTGCGGACTCGACGTCGACGATGTCGACGATTCACGGCAAGTCGTGCGCGTTATCGGCAAGGGGAACAAGCAGCGGACGGTGCCGTTCGGGCGTCCGGCCGCACAGGCGCTGGCGCTTTGGCTGCGTGACGGGCGTCCGCACGTGGCGACCGCCGCGTCGGGTTCGGCGCTGCTGCTCGGTGCGCGGGGCGGGCGTCTGGATCAGCGGATGGCTCGGACCGTCGTCACCAGCGCCGTCGAGGCGGTCGGAGGACCGGCGATGGGCCCGCACGGGCTGCGCCACAGCGCCGCCACCCATTTACTCGAGGGCGGCGCCGACCTGCGCATCGTCCAAGAACTGCTCGGGCATTCCTCGCTCGCGACGACGCAGCTCTACACGCACGTCAGCGTCGAACGTCTTCGCGCCGTGCACGCCCAGGCCCACCCACGGGCCTAGCCGGTACGGTGAAACGCGTGAAGTCTTCGAGGATCCGCACCGTTCTCGCCGCGACGACGGTCCTGTTGGGCGCGAGCCTGTTCCCCGGACAGTCCGCCGCGGTCCCGCCGCTGAGCCACACGGCGACCGAGGCCGGACTCGTCGACGTCCGATCCGTCGTGCCCGACGCGATCATTGATCTGCGCTACGCGACGACCGACAACTTCACCAAAGTCCGGCTGTACCCCACCAATGCGCGGTGCCTCATCAGCAAGGACATGGCGCCCGGTCTGGCCACGGCGGGCAAGAAGTTGCGCGGCAAGGGACTGCGGCTGGTGTTCTGGGACTGCTACCGACCACACTCTGCCCAGGTCGAAATGTGGCAGGTGGTGCCGAACGCGGCCTGGGTCGCCAAGCCGGGTAACCAGGCCACGAGCCATGAAGCGGGTCGATCCGTGGACGTCACTATTGCGCAGCGCGATGGCCGCCGTCTCGACATGGGCACCGGATTCGACGACTTCACCCCGGCCTCGCACGCAAATGCCACCGGTATCAGCAGCGTCGCGCAGACAAATCGTGCAACTCTGCGCTCGGCGATGGAAGCCGGCGGACTGTCGCAGTACGAGGGCGAGTGGTGGCACTACGACGGTCCCGGGTCCGGTACGCCCCGCCCGCATCTGAACGCGCCGGTCCACTAAAGCCGGTTCACAAGCGGACCGGGTACAAGCGCACCCGCAGCGCGCCGACCAGGCCAAGTGGATTGCGGTATCCGCCGCTCGGCCCGGCACCGGTCCGTGCACCCCAGTGCAGACACGAAGCCGCCGGGCACCCGTCGTGCTCGCCGGCGATCGTGCCGATCACGTCGCCGCGTCGGACTGAGTCGCCCTCGCGGACCCGGGGCTCCACCGGCTCGTAGGTGGTCCACAGCGACGGCGTGTGCCGGATCGACACGACGGTCTTGCCGCCCACCTGTCCGGCGAAGGTCACCGTGCCGTCCCCGGCGGCCAACACCGACTGCCCGTCTACGGCGGCCAGATCGACGCCGCGGTGCCCGCTCATCCAACGCTGCGCCGGCGGGTCGTAAGGGCTCACCAAGGCCGGCCGGGGTGACAACGGCCAGCCGTAGCGCGCAGCCGCGCACGACGGTGCCGGGGCCAGACAGACGACGAGGAGTACGCCCACGACCGCCAGGGCCCGCAAGGAAGTCTGTCGATGCCTGTGCCGCATATGGACTTGGACGCACACGGTCCTGAATCGGTTCCCCGAGGCCAGCACCCGGAAAACCGATTTGGTGGCGCCGACCTGCACCGTTAGACTTGTCCACGCACTTCATCGCGCATCTGCGCAAGTGAAGTGACTTCGCATGCTCGCTACCGATCTTCGCAGGTCGGCGCGGCGCGGGCAGTCCCGAGCACTCGGGTACCGCCGCCGTGGCAAGCATCAGGATCACCCGCCAAACCTGGCGGGCGATGACCAACTGCAATAGAACAGGAGTCTCGACGATGGCTGTCGTGACCATGAAGCAGCTGCTGGACAGCGGCGCACATTTCGGGCATCAGACCCGCCGGTGGAACCCGAAGATGAAGCGGTTCATCTTCACCGACCGCAACGG
>CAZVVS010000081.1:0-15220 GCA_964630585.1 uncultured Gordonia sp. | reverse complement strand
TGAAGGGCGATATCGGACGGGACTGGGGTGCGCTCGAGAGGTACCACCCATTCGCGCCGAACAGTATCGCGCCCGCAGAGCTCATCACCGGCACCCGCGTCCGCAGCGGGCTGTGGCGACCAACCCCGATCTGGCACTGACCCCGCACCCCTCGGGTTGGGTGGCGATGGGTTTTTCCTCAGGCGCGTCGCCTAACATGAGAATTCGTGTCTGTGTCTTCCACGCAATCGGGGGCGATCGCGCCCGAGCCCGCCGATGCCCGCGCTGATCAGCGCAATCAGGTGAAGCGGTTGCGGCTTCTCGCCATCGTCGCCGGCCTGGTCGGGATCCTGGCGTGCGCGTTGACGCCACTGCTGCCGGTGAAGGCCGTGCAGGCATCGTTCACCTGGCCGCAGGGCCAGACCCTGACTACGTCCTCGTCGGTGACCGCGCCCCTCATCGCACAGACCGCCCGATCGCTGCACATCACCATCCCGTGCGCCGTGCTCGCCGGGCTGCCGTCGGAAACCTCGACAGTCCTGACGACGGTTCCGGGGGGCGGGAACCGCGGGCTGACGGTGAAGGCCGGCGGCACCGTCACCGTGTTGAGCCGCAACAGCCTGTTGGCCAGCGCGCCGCGAGCCGGTCTGGCCGGCTGCTCGGTGCTGCGCATCCACTCCGGATCGGCCGGTCCGAGCGCCCAATTCGTGGGCCTCGGCCCCGCGGTCCAGGCAGCACCGGAGGCCCAGCCCCAGATCGACGGCATCTTCTCGTCGCTGCCCCCGGCCGCCATCGAGCGGGCCGGCCACCAGGGCCTCAAGGCGCGCATCGACATCGACAACCGCTACCAATCGTCGCCGACACTGATCAAGCGACTGGTCAGCATCGTGGGCCTGCTCGCGATCATCGCAGCCCTCGGCGCACTGGCGCTGCTGGACCGCCGCTCGGCCACCGTGCGCGCCGCACACGAGGAAGCCGCCGACGACGACGAGCTGCACCACCGCACCGGTTTCCTCGCCTCGCTGCGGCCCCGACTATCCGACCTGGCCGTCACCGCCGCACTGCTGGTCTGGGCGCTCCTGGGCGCGGGTGGACCCGACGACGGCTACATCCTCAGCATGGGCCGCGTCGCGGGCGAGGCCGGCTACCTGCCGAACTACTACCGCTTCTTCGGCATCGCCGAGGCGCCGTTCAGTTGGTACTACGAATTCCTCGCGCACTGGTCGTCGGTCTCCACGTCGATGCTGTGGATGCATCTGCCCAGCCTCGCCTGCGGTCTGCTGTCCTGGTACATCCTGAGCCGGGTCCTGCTCCCGCGGCTGGGCACCGCCGTGTCCCACGGGTGGCCGGTATGGGCGGCCGCAACGGTGTTCACCGCCTTCTGGATGCCCTTCGGCAGCGGGCTGCGCAGCGAGTCGGTCATCGTGCTCGGCTCGCTGCTGACGTGGTGGGCGATCGAGTCCGCCATCATCTCCAAACGCCTGCTGCCCGTCGGACTGGCCCTCATCGCCGCCGGATTCACCTTCGCCGCCGCGCCCCACGGCGTCATCGGCATCGCCATCCTCCTCGTCGGCGCCCGGGCGGTGCTGGCCATCGGGGTCGCCCGTAGCCGCGAGATCGGTACGGCGGCCATCCTCGCGCCGTTGGGGGCCGCCGCGCTGGCCGTGCTGCTCGTCGTCTTCGCCGACCAAACGCTCGCGACCGTCGCCGAGGCGATGAAGATCCGCTATCAGGTCGGGCCCAACCTGCCGTGGTTCCAGGAGTACCTGCGTTACTACTTCCTCACCGTCACCACCCCCGACGCCTCGCTGGCGCGCCGCGTCCCGGTGCTGCTGCTCTTTGCGGCCGCGTTCATCACCGTTGCCGTCCTGCTGCGCCGCGGCCACATCGACGGCGTCCGCAACGGTCCGGCGTGGCGCGCGGTCGGGGCCATCGGCGTCACGATGGTGCTGATGGTCTTCACCCCGACCAAGTGGACCATCCAGTTCGGCATCTACAGCGGGCTCGCGGCGGCGGTTGCCGCGACTGCCACCCTCGCGGTCGCCCAGTCGGCCGCGCGGTCCACGCGCAACCTGACCGTCTTCGTGTCCGGGCTGATGTTCGCGCTGGCTGCCGCGACGGCCGGCAAGAACGCCTGGCCGTACTTCTACGACGTCGGGATCGCGTGGTTCGACCGCGCGCCGGTCCTCATGGGCATTCCGATGTCGACGATCTTCTTGATCCTCGCCGTCGCGACCGGCGCCCTCGCAGCCTGGCAACACCTGCGTCTGGACTACGTCCACAACAAGGGCCTCGAGCACCACGACACCGACGCCGCCGGGACCGGGACGGTCGCGGCCGAGGCGAAGCGCCACGAGGAATTCGCCAACCGGATGCGTCTGACGATCGCCGGATCCCCGATCGCCATCATCGCCGGCGGGATCGTCATCCTCGAACTGGCCCTGTTCGCCAAGGCGGCGGTGACGCGCTACCCGGTGGCAACGGCATTGTCGACCAACGTGGGCACCCTGCGCGGGCAACCGTGCGCCCTGGCCGACAAGGTCTTGGTCGAACCCGATGCCAACGCCGGGATGCTCGTGCCCGCATCGGGCCGCACCGCGTCGGAGGCGCTGGCCGGCGAGGACCCGGTCGGCTTCACCCCCGAAGGCATAACGACCAACCTCTCCGCCGAGATGGGCAGTTCGCGGCCCGGCCAGGCCCACGTGGCCGGCTCCTCGTCGAAACCGTTCGCCGTCATGGGCACGTGGGAGTCCGGCACCACCGGCGGCCGCGGTCCCCGCACCGTGAACGGGTCCACCGCGGCGCTGCCCTACGGTTTGAAGCCGGCCACGACGCCGGTACTGGGCAGCTTCGGGTTCACCGGTGAAGCGCGACTGACGACCGACTGGTACCGACTGCCGGCGCGCAACGCCTCGCCGCTGCTGGTGGTGACCGCAGCCGGTGCGATCTCCACGACCGACGCCTTCGGTGCGACGGTGTTCGGCCAGTCGCTGCGCTTCCAGTTCGGCAAGCGCGGGCCAGCTGGCCAATTCGAGCCGATGGGTCCCGGCGCCATCCCGATCGATCCGGGCCCGGTCATCCCGAACCGGCCGTGGCGCAACCTGCGCCTCCCGATGTCGGCGGCACCGCCCGGGGCCGATGTCGTCCGGTTGATCGCGCTGGACAACAACCTCGGCGCGGCGCAGTTCATCATGCTGACACCGCCGCGCGCACCGCAGGTCGTCAGCCTGCAGCACCTCGTCGGGTCGACCGCGCCCACGCTGATCGACTTCATGGTCGCCGCGCACTTCCCGTGCCAGCGGCCGATGGGGGTGCGCTACGGCGTCGCCGAGATCCCGCAATGGCGGATCCTGCCCGACTACGCCATGGCATTGAGCCAATCACGCACCTGGATGAACACCTCCGGCGGCGGCCTGCTGGCCATCAGCGACGCGATGACGACGTCGACGGCGGTCCCCAGCTACCTCGACGGCGACTGGCACCGCGGCTGGGGTGCACTCGAACGCCTCGACCCCCGTGAACCGCAGGCGCGCCCGGCAGTGGTGACGACGGATCTTCGCAGGCAATGGGGCTGGTCACGAACCGGGTCCATCCGGTTGGAGCCGAGCAAGGAATGAGTGGCGCAAGAATGACCGTCCTGACGGCGAACAACTACCGCGGCGCCAAGATCCTCGCGGCCGTGGCGGGCTTGCTGGGCACGCTGCTGGCGATCGCGATGCCGATCCTGCCGGTCGAGCGGTCGACCGCGAAGATCGTATGGCCGGAAAACAACACGGTCTCCTCCGTGGTGGCGCCATTGGTGTCCTACGTGGCCACCGACATGTCGGTGGCCGTGCCGTGTTCGACAGCAGCGCAGCTGCCCGAGTCGGGTGGCGTACTGCTGTCCACGCTGCCCGCCGAGGGAGTCGCCGCCACCGCACGCGGCCTGTTCGTCAACGTCACGAACGACGCCCTGCAGGTCATCGACCGTAACGTCGTGATCCTCAGCGCCCCGCGCGCCGCCGCGCAGACCGCCCCGGCCTGCCGCGTCGTCTTCACCGGCAACGCCGACGGTGTGCGCGCGGCCATCGAAGGACTCGACGGACACCAACTCAAGGGTGCCTTGCTGCAGTACCACACCGACGACCACGAGATGCGCCCGCAGATTGTCGGCGTGTACTCGGACCTGCGCGGTCCGGCACCGGCCGGAATGTCGTTCACCGCCGACATCGACACCCGCTACGTCACCAGCCCCACCCGGCTGAAGACGCTGCTGATGATCGTCGGCATGGTGATGACGCTGCTGTCGCTGCTCGCCCTGGGCGTCCTGGACTCGCGCGACGGTATGCGCCACCGCCGGTTCCTTCCCGCAGGCTGGTGGAGGCTGACGTGGCTCGACGGCGCGGTCACCGCGATCCTGCTGCTCTGGTGGTTCGGCGGTGCGAACACCTCCGACGACGGCTACAACATGACCGTCGGTCGGGTCGCCAGCGGCGCCGGGTACGCCGACAACTACTTCCGCTACTTCGGCGTGCCACAGGACCCGTTCGGATGGCACTTCCAGGTCATCTCGTGGATGACGCAGATCAGCGTTGCGGCGTGGTGGATGCGCCTGCCCGCGCTGCTGCTGGGGCTGCTGGGCTGGTGGCTCATCAGCCGCGAGGTGATTCCGCGCCTGGGCCGTGCGGTCCGCAGCAGCACACCCGCGATGTGGGCCGGCGCGTTCGTGTTCCTGGCCATCTGGCTCCCGTACAACAACGGCATCCGGCCCGAGCCCGCCGAGGCCGTCGGCGCCCTGCTGACGTGGTGCTGCGTCGAGCGCGCGATCGCCACCCGCCGCCTGCTGCCGTATGCCGTCGCCGCCATCACCGCGGCGATGACCCTGGCCCTGGCGCCGGGCGGGCTGATGGCCGCCGCCGCACTGTTGGCCGGTCTGCGCCCGATCGTGAAGACGCTCGTGACCCGGCACAAGCGCGACGGCTGGCTGCCGCTGCTGGCCCCCATCCTCGCTGCCGGCACGTCGGTGCTGTTCATGATCTTTGCCGACCAGTCGGTGATGCCGCTGGTCACCGGCAACAAGGTGGCCTCCGACGTCGGTCCGACACTGGAGTGGTGGCAGGAGCCGATCCGCTACTACTACCTGATCCTGCAGACCGGCGACGGCACGCTCTCGCGCCGCATCGGCATCCTCCTGATGCTGCTGTCGCTGTTCTACGTGATGTTCCGCCTGTTGCGCGGCCGCCACCCCAACGGTGTGGCACGCGCGCCGATCTGGCGCCTGATCGCGGTCATGCTCGGCACGATGTTCTTCATCTCGTTCACCCCGACGAAGTGGACCCACCACTTCGGCGTCTACGCGGGCATCGCCGGTGGCCTGGCCGCTGCCGCGGGCGCAATGATGGCCCCCGCACTGCTGGCGTCGCGCCGCAACCGCGCCTTCGCCGCGTCGGCCGTCTTCTTCGTGACCGCCATGGCCTTTGCCGGCATCAACATGTGGTGGTTCGTCGGCAACTATGGCGTCCCGTGGCGCGACCGCCCGGTCGCGATCGCCGGGATCAACCTCAGTTGGATCATTCTGGCGCTGGCCGTGGCCACCGCCCTCCTCGGGCTCTACTACCACTTCCGCGACGACTACGTCGACGAGAAGACGCGCACCGCCCCCGTGCTCGGCGGACCGTTCCGATTCGCCCCGCTGCCGACGGTCGCAGCGCTGGTGGTGCTGTTCATGGTCGCGAGCCTGGCCAAGGGCGCCTGGGTACAGCGCGACAGTTGGTCATGGACCAAGTCGAACTATCGAGCCATGACCGGCAACGAGTGCGCACTGGCCAACGATGTGCTGGTCGCCGCCGATCCGACGAAGGGGATTCTCCTACCCGCCGCGGTCGGTGGACGGCCCGCGGCTCCCGTCGCCGACGGACTGGGCGCCGGACCCGGCTTCTCGGCCAACGGCGTACCGGAGAACATCATGTCGTCGTCGAAGACCACCGACGGCGGGGAACTGCCTTCGCAGGAGAACCCCGGCGCATCGGCCAACGAGTCGGCGGCCGGCGGCACGTGGGGCGGACGCGGCCCGCGCGGAGTCAACGGATCGACGCAGCTGCTGCCGTTCGGCCTGAACCCCGCGCACACCCCGGTGCTCGGCTCCTACGGGGCCACCGGTCCGGCCTCATTGACGACCGGGTGGTACCAGCTGCCGTTCAACACATCGCATCCCGACACCGACCGTCCGCTGGTCACCGTCGCAGTGGCCGGATCGGTCCAGGCCGTCGACATCGACAACGCCGAGAAGAAGGGCCAGTCCGTCCTCCTCGAGTTCGGCCGCCACCGTCCCGACGGGTCCGTCGTCGCCGTCGGTCGGATGTTCCCGCTCGACGCGGGCGAGGCGCCCGCATGGCGCGACCTGCGCTTCCCGCTGGACCAGGCGCCGCGCGACGCGGACTTCGTGCGCATCGTCGTCGACGACAAGTCGGATGCAGCAAAGGAGTGGGTGGCCCTCACGCCGCCCCGCGTGGACCGGTTGCGCACCCTCAACGACGTCGTCGGGCAGACCGATCCGGTGTTCATCGACTGGTTGCCCGGCTTCGTCTTCCCGTGCCAGCGGCCCATCGCGGTGCGCAACGGTGTGCTCGAGGTACCGATGTGGCGCATCATGCCCGAGGCCGACGCGACACGGCGCAACAGCCAGACGTGGATGGCCGGCAAGGCCGGCGGGCCCCTGGGCATCACCGAGGCACTACTGCGGCCGACGCTGATGCCGACGTACCTGCGGAACAACTGGGGCCGCGACTGGGGCGGGCTGCAGCGCTTCACCGAGATCGAGCCGGCACCACCGGCCACCCTGGTGCTGGGCACGACCCGCGAGTCCGGGCTCTGGGATCTGGCGCCGATGCGCTCGACCGGCTACTGATTCGTTCCTCGACTGAGGCACTAATCGACGTCGGAGACCTCGACTGCCACGGCGTCGACGTCGGTGTCCTCGTCGCGTAGCGGGTGCACGATCTCGTCGCGCCACAGCCGCGCGGCGAGGTAGAACGCGACGGCGATCGGGACCGGAATCAGACCCGCGACGATAAACGTCGTCCTCAGCCCCAATGCGCCGGCCACCGGAGCGGCGATGGCCATCGACACCGGTAGTAGCGCAACCGAGACGAAGAAGTCGAGACTGGCGACCCGACCCAGCAGGGCGGCCGGTACGCGCCGCTGCAACAGCGTGCCCCACAAGACCATCGGGCCGTCGAACAGCACGCCCATGATGAAGCCCGCGACAACCACGACCCACACGGCGTTCGCCACTCCCATGAGGACCAGCGGGAGACTCGACACGCCCCAGATCGCGAACATGATCGTCAGGTAGCGGCGGGGCATCGGGATCGACGCGAAGGCCAACGAGGTGATCGCCGCCCCGACGCCGTAGGCGGCGAGGACGAGCGCGTGATCGGCGGCGTCACCGCCGACGCGTTCGCGCAACACGAACGGGATCAGCACCTCGATCGGGCCGAGTGTGGCCAACACGAGCACCGTCGAGTACAGCAGCGTCGCCCACAGCCACGGCGTCTTCACCAGGTAGGCGACCCCTTCGCTGATGTCGGTGACGATGCCGCGAATCGCGTTGCCCTCCAACGAATCCCGTTCGCGGCGAAGCGGTACCGGATCCATGGCCACGTAGCAGAGACCGGCGGCGATCGACGCCGCTGCGGCGATGACCACCGCATATCCGGGGGCCGTGGCGGCAATGACCCAACCGGCGATCAGCGGTCCGACGGCCTGAAACGCGACCGGTCGGAAGAAGCCTTCGATACCGTTGGCGGCCTGCAGGTCCGACTCCGGCAGGATGGCGGGGAGCATCGCGGAGTACGCGGGGTAGTACATGCCGGTCGTGACCCCGGTCAGAACTGCGGCCGCGACGACTTGCCACAATTGGAGGGCGCCGGTCAGCGAAGCGACGGCGACCGCCGCGAAAACCACGGCTTTGGCCGCCTCGAGGGCGATGACGATGCGCCGCTGCGACACCCGGTCCGCAAGGACTCCGCCCGCCAGCGTCGAGGCCACCATCCCGACGCCGGCTGCGGCAGTGGCCATCGAGACCTGTGCCTCCGCGCCGCCGATGCCGATGACCTGCCAGACCAGCGTGATGGCCCATACCCCGTCGGCGAACAGGGACAGGATCAGGCCGACGGCGAGCCAGCGGTACTGCCGGAACGCGAACGGCGTCAGGGCGCGCGGCAGCCGCACGGGCTGCTGCGGCATCGGCGTGGTTGCACTCACGGATCGAGCATGCCCCAGGGCGGGGCGTCCGGCCAACGGATTTCGCAGCCGGACGCCCGGTGACCCCCAGGGTGGTCAGCGCTGGGTGTCAGTTCCCGTCGCCATCCCCGTCGTCGGGACCTTGCATGTCGGTCTGGCCGGGCTCGGGAGGCCCCTGCTCACCCTGATCACCGTCGTTGGATTCGGCGCCCGGGCCCTGCATGTCGGTCGTCCCGGCTCCGGCGGGCCCTGATCCTGCGGACCCCGGAATTCCGTCTGTCCAGGCTCGGGCGGGGCGTCCCGAGGAGCAGGCGTCGGGGGCGCGACGTAACTGCCCAGCGGGCAACGGGCATCCAGCGTGGCCATGCAGTACTGCCGGGTCAGGTTGTTGCCGATGGAACCGTCGGCACCCCGCGGGCCACCGGCGATCGGGTTGCCGTTCACGTCCCACGGCTCAGTTTGTTGCCCGTCGAACCGTCAGCGCCGACGGGCCCACCGTTGACCGGTTTGCCGGCGGCATCCCATCCGGGCGTGCGCTGGTCGCCTTTGGCGGCAGCGCTCGATGACACCGACGAGGACGTCGTCGTCGAATCCTTCGACGTACATCCGCCGACGATCAGTACCACGGCGAACAATGCCGCGACGAGTGCAAAGAGTCTTCTCACCGATACCCAATCAACGACAAATCAGGCGATTCGCCCAACTGCCTATCAGCTTTCATATTCACGGTGGCAAAGAGTGGTGATTGGGGTAAACCGCCCGAAGCGGGCGATGATCTTGTCGCGTCGTTGTTGACCGATAGGGTGACGGGTTGAGGACTTGCCGTCAGTCAGGTTTGGGCACACCACAAAGGATGTCGAGCCCTCAGGCTATCGGTCGGTTGACCGAGAGACTGCCGACTTTGAGGAACTGCCGAAGACCTAGATCGGCATCAGGTAGTGCCTGCGGGGGACGTCCTCGATCCGCTTGTCGCGCAGCTGCGCGAGTGCCTTGCGCAATTCCAGGCGCGTCGCGGACGGCTCGATCACGGCATCGATGTACCCGCGCTCGGCGGCCAAGTAGGGCGTGGCCATGTTCTCGTTGTAGAAGTCGATGAAGTCGCGCCGGATCTTGTCGGCTGCGGCCGGACCGACCCCCTCGGTCTGCTTGCGGGTCAGCACCGCGGCAGCGGAGTCGGCACCCATGACTGCGATCTTGGCGCTTGGCCACGCGAAGTTCAGGTCGGCACCAAGCTGTTTGCAGCCCATCACCGCGTAGGCACCGCCGTAGGCCTTGCGCAGCACGACGGTGACCTTCGGCACCGTGGCCTCGGTGTATGCGTACAGAAACTTGCCGGAGCGCCGGATCGTGCCCTTAGCCTCCTCGACGGCACCGGGAAGGATTCCGGGAGTGTCGACCAGGAAGATCAGCGGGATGTTGAAGGCGTTGCAGATGCGGACGAACCGGGTCGCCTTCTCCGAAGCATCAGTATCGAGCGTGCCGGCCATGACGTTGGGCTGGTTCGCGACGATCCCGACGCTGTTGCCGTCGACACGGGCGAAACCGGTGAGCAGATTCGGCGCGAACAGCTCGGAGATCTCGAGGAATGCGCCGTCGTCGAAGACTTTCGAAATGACGTCCCGCATGTCGTAGCCGGCGTTGTCGCTGTCGGGCATAAAGGTGTCCAGCGATAGGTCGGTATCAGTGATCTCGGGCTCCAACCCGGGGTTGACGACCGGCGGCTTCTCGTGAGCAGTCGACGGCATGTAGTCCAGGTATTCGCGCACCCAGTCAAACGCGGCCTTCTCGTCGGGCGCGATGTGGTGGATGTTGCCCCATCGTGCCTGGTTGTGCGCGCTACCGAGATCCTCCGCAGAAATCTCCTCGCCGGTCGTCGCCTTGATGACGTCGGGCCCGGTGACGAACATGTAGCTCTGGTCCTCCACGCCCACGAGGATGTCGGTGTTCGCCGGACCGTAGACCGCGCCCCCGGCACACTTGCCCAAGATGACCGACACCTGGGGTACCAGCCCGGAGACGAGGCGGCCGCGCTCGCCCATCTCGGCATACCAGGCCAACGAGACGATCGCATCCTGGATGCGCGCACCGGCGGAGTCATTGATGCCGATGAGAGGCGCGCCCATCTTGCCACTCAACTCCATCAGTGCAGCGACCTTACGGCCGAACATCTCGCCGACGGTGCCGCCCATTACCGACTGGTCGTGGCTGAATGCCGCGACCGGACGGCCGTTGACCCGTCCGTGACCGGTGACCACACCGTCCCCGTAACCGGTATCGGTGGCACCGGGCATCTTCGCCAACGCGCCAATCTCGACGAACGTCCCGGGATCGAAAAGCAGGTTCAGGCGTTCGCGCGGCGAGAGAATGCCCTTGGCGGCGCGTTTGGCGAGCGCTTTGTCACCGGCCGGCTCCTTGGAGGCCTCCAGCTTCTCCCGGAGGTCGGCGAGCTTCTCCGCCGTCGTCTGACTCATTCGAGAAGTCCCTTCACTCGCCGAGGTTAGACATGCGCTTGGTGAGATCCGCGCCGATCTTGCTGATGAAAGGCTCATCGACGATCGACAGGTGATCACCGCCGATGTGGATGATCTCCAGGTCGTCGACGACCTCGCTCCATCGACCGTCCTCGTCGATCTCGGCCCACTTGGGCTCCAGTTCGATCGCACCATCGTGCATGCGGTCAGCGCGGTAGAGGACCACCTTGCCGTCGTAGTGCACGGGCTCGATCTGATCGAGGATCCGGTTCTCGATGAACGAGGTTCGCTGATGCTCGATGATGCCACCGGGGATCTTGGTGTTGCTCATCGCCATCATCTCCATGATGATCTGGAACTGCCCCTCGTCGTCAGCCTCCACCAGGCGGTCCATCGGGATCGGCACATCGGCGTCAAGGTCGTAGTTGCGGATGGCGAAGTCCTTCCACCGCTCCAGGCGCTCGCGCTTGGACTCCGGCGTCTCGACCAGATCCTCCTTGGGGCGCACCACGTCGATGAGGCCGATGAACGCGACCTCCTCACCCGCCTCGCGCAGCAGCTGCGCGACGCCGTAGGCCAGCGCACCGCCGAACGACCAGCCGACGAGGACGTAGGGTCCGTGCGGCTGCACCTCGCGCAGCTTCGGCAAGTACTCGCGGACGCGCTCGTCGATCGGTCCCTCGACGCCGCGGTCGAACCCGATGACGGGCTGATCGTCGGGCAGTCGCTTCAGCAGGGCCTCATAAGCGCTCGTGTTGCCGCCGGCCGGATGGAACATCAACACCGGGACCGGATCACCCACGCTCGTGTCGTAGGACTTCTTACCATCCGGGACCAGGCGCAGGTACCGCAGGAAGCCGTCGGTCGCCGCGCCGGCGTCGAGATAGCTGCGGACGTAGTCGGCCATCTCCTCGATGGTCTCCGAATCCAGCACGTCCTCGACATCGACGTCGCCGCCGGTCCGCTCGTTGAGCTTGTCGGTGAGCTTCTGCGCGGTTTCCTCGCTCAGCACCGGCAGCTTGTTGAAGATGCCCCCGGCGGATTTGCCGGTGATCGTCGCGTAAACGGCGAAGGTGAGGCGCTCGGCAGCGTCACGCGGCGGCACATCGGAGCCAGCAGCCTCCGCCACCGCGGCCTGACTGGTCAGGTCGAGGGACTTGTCCTCGGCCGGTGCCTTCTTGGTGGGCTCGGTCGGCGCAGATTCGGGCTCGGTCGGCGTCGCGGCGGGCTCGGTCGGCGTCGGCGTGGGCTCAGTCGGCGCAGATGTGGGCTCGGTCGGCTGGGCGTCCTTCTGAGCCTTGTCCTTGGCGATCTGCTCATCGATGTAGGCGTTGAGCGCGGCCGTGTCCAACTCGCCCTCGCCGGCCGCATTCTCGGCCAGGCTGTCGAGCTGGTCGCGGTGGGTCACCGCGAAAGCGACGAACTTCTCGACGTCGGCCAGACTCGCCTGGCGCATCGCCTGCAGCTGCAGCTGCGGGATGTCGAACTCGAACTCGACACGGTTCTTGATCCGCACTGCCATCAGCGAGTCGAGGCCCAGCTCGATCAGCGCAACTTCGCGCGGCAGGTCCTCCGGGTCGTAGCCCATCGACTCGCCGACGATGATGGCGAGTCGATCGCCGACCTTCTCGCCCGACGCCGGGTCCCATTTGTCGCCGATGTTGTCGACGATCTCGTCCTCGACGATGACGTTGTCGTCGGCGAAGGCCGCGGCCCCCTTGGACTCGGTCGACGCCGAATTGGGCTCGGTCAGCGCGGATTTGGGCTCGGTCGACGCGGAATCGGGCTCGGTCAGTGCGGAATCGGGCTCACTCGACGCACTACCGGTGACAGCGGCTTCAAACAGCAGGCGGAAGTGCTTGCCGTCGGGCGCGTGGACAGTCGCTGACCCACCACCGGGGTGCGGGGTCAGCGTCGTCGTGACCGTTCCCGACGACGGGAAGTCGCCGTGGACCGCAGTGGCACCGACCGCCGCATCCGTGAAGACCTGCGACGCGGCCGCGGCGACCAACGCACGCGGATCGTCGACGGCGGACGCATTGACCTCCCATGCGTGCCGCCCGTCGGGCAGTGCCACGTGGGCGCCGGGGATCGCGGTCGTGCCCGCACCACCGGTCGACAGGTCGGCGGTGAGCCAGTAATCCCGTCGCTGGAAGTTCGTCCGGGGGATGTTGGCGAAGGGTCCGCTGCCGAACAGCGCGGCCACGTTCATCGGATGCCCGTGGACGTACAGCTTCATCAGCGCGGTGATGAGGCCGTTGCTCTCGTCTTCCTTGCGGCGCAGGGTTTCCACCAGCTCCGCGTCGTGCAATCCGGCGCCGAAGGTGACCGCGGCGACGGAGATGAGAACGGCGGGATTCGGTGAGAGCTCGATGAAAGTGCGGTGCCCGTTCTCGACCGTCTTGGCGACCGCCTGGCTGAACCACACGCTGTGGCGCAGGCCCTTGAGGAAGTACTCGACGGTGTGCACCGGAGTGCCGGGCCGGTAGTAGGTCTCCCGGTCCACCGAGCTGTAGATGCCACTGGTGATGGGCAGTGGCTCGATGCCGGTGAGCTCGTAGGCCAATTCGCCCAGGATCGGTTCAACCTGCGAGGTGTGGCTGGCGCCCTTGGTCGCCAGCTTGCGGCCCAGCTTGCCCTCGGCCTCGGCACGCGCGACGATCGCATCGACCTGCGGCTCCGGCCCACCGATCACGGTGTGCGTCGGTGCCGCATAGACGCAGATCTCCAGATCCGGGTAGTCGACGAGGACCGAGGTGATGTCCTCGGCGCTGTATTCGACCAGGGCCATCAGGCGGATGTCGTCGCCCTGCAGCGTCGCCTCCCCCTCGGCCATCAGGCGGGAGCGCTGGCAGATGACGCGGGTGGCGTCGGCAAGCGAGAGACCGCCGCTGATGTAGGCGGCCGACGCCTCACCCATCGAGTGGGGCACCAGCACGCCGGGCTCGGCGCCGAAGTGGCGCATCGTGTCGGCGAGCGCGACCTGGATCGTGTAGATCCCGACCTGACTGGTCTCGATGCCGTAGGTCTGCTCGTCGTCGAGGAAGATCTCGGCGATCGAGTAGCCCAGCTCGCGCTGTACGTACTCGTCGACACGGTCGACGTGCTTCTTGAAGACCGGGTTCTCCAGGTAGAGCTGCTTGGCCATCTTGCGGTGCTGCGAACCGAAGCCCGACAGCAGCCAGACCGCCGACGTCGCGTCGGGCGCATCGGCGGTGAAGACGATCGGGTTGCTCTTGCCCTCGGCGACGGCCTTCATGCCCTTGATCGCGTCCTCGTGGGAGCGGGCCATGACAACGCTACGGGTGCGGCCGTGGTTGCGGTGCGCGAGTGCCCGGCCGATATCGACCAGCGGCGTCGCCGCGCCCTCGTCAGACTCCAACCATTCGACGAGGCGCTTGGCGGCGTTGCGCCGGCGCGACGACACGAATCCGGAGACCACGAGGGGGATGACGACACCCTGCGGCGTTTCATCGTCCTCGCTCGCTTCGCTCTCGCGGACCACCGCACAGGGCGCGAAGCCTTCCGCCGGATCAACCTCCACCTCGGCGGGTGGCGCGTCGTCCTTCTTCGCCTGGGCGGCCAGGACTGCGCGCTCTGCCTCGGTCAGGTACTCGTCGTCGTCATCGTCGTGGACGTCGACCGACTCCACTGCGCCGCCCTCGCCGGACACGCTCTCATCGTCGGCGACGGGCGATGCCGGGTGCAGGTCGGAGTCGAGCACCTCGCGCACGACGAGGTGCGCGTTGGTTCCGCCGAAGCCGAACCCGGACACGCCGGCAACGGCGTGCCCGGAGTAGCGCGGCCAGTCCGAGGCCTCGTCGTTGACCTTGAGGTTGGTGGCCTGGAACTGGATGTACGGGTTGGGGCCGGCGTAGTTCAACGACGCCGGGAGCTTGTCGTTGGACAACGAGAGTACGACCTTGGCCAACGCTCCCGCGCCGGCAGCGGACTCCATGTGCCCGAAGTTCGTCTTCGCCGAGCCCAGCAGTGCGGGCTTGTCCGGCTCGCGGCCCTTGCCGAGGACGCGACCGAGCGCATCAGCCTCGATCGGGTCGCCGAGGATTGTGCCGGTGCCGTGCGCCTCGACGTAGTCGACCTCGCGCGGATCCTGGGCCGCGTCGGTATAGGCGGCGCGCAGCACGTCGACCTGCGCCTCCGGGTTGGGCGCCGGCAAGCCGTTGGACCGGCCGTCGGAGTTGACCGCCGAACCGGCGATGACAGCCAACACCTGGTCGCCGTCTCGTCGTGCGTCGGCCATCCTCTTGAGGACGAACATGCCACCGCCCTCGGCGCGGACCATGCCGTCCGCGTCAGACGAGAAGGCCTTGATGTGCCCGTCCTTGGCGACCGCCCCGATGGTGTCGAAGCCGATCGTCGCCGCGGGCGTGAGGATCATGTTGACCCCACCGGCCACAGCAGCGTCCGATTCGCCTGAGCGCAGGCTCTGGACGGCCTGGTGCACCGACACCAGCGACGACGAGCACGCCGTATCGACGGCAATCGACGGGCCTCGGAAGTCGAAGAAATACGACGTGCGGTTGGCG
>CAZVVS010000080.1:0-15330 GCA_964630585.1 uncultured Gordonia sp. | reverse complement strand
CTGTCCGGCCGACAAGAGGACTTCGGCGACGCGGATCTCGGCGCTCGCCAGGCGGACGCCCTGCGCGCTCACGCCGATGTAGCGGCGACCCGGGTGGTCACGGTCAATCGGCATCTCCTGCGAGAAGTAGGTGTCAGCCACGTCGAGCACCTGCGGCGGGAAGATCTCGACCTGTCGTCCATAAAGCCCACGCACCTGCTCCTGGGCGTTGCGCACGGTCGCGGTGGACGCCACGATCAGCGGCCGCACGGGCCTGCCGTCGGAGCTCTCCCAGGACATCAGCGTCTCGACGGCGACCTCAAAGAGTCCCACGCACGTGCCGAGCGCCCCGGTGATCAGATGCAGCTCGTCCTGGATCACGAGATCCGGGGGTCGGAGCCGCCCGACGGGCTGCACCGACGCCGAGGGGTGCCGCTCGGTGGCTGGATGGGTCGTCTTGATGTCGCACTTGGCGAAGTCCGGGTGGACGTAGCCGTGGCGGCCACAACGACGGCTGACGTAGCCGAAGAGCGAGGCGGCCTCCCCTTCCCGGGCCAGACGGGCGAACTTGTCAACCGTGGCGATCACGAAGGCCGGGGTCAGCCGATAGATCTCCTCGTCGACGGTGAGCACCGGCAGGCCCTCGCCGACATCGCCGCCCTTCGCGAACGGGCACCGGGCCATGTCGTCGCCGCAGTAGACGAAGATGCGGCGCAGGGTCGCGTCGGACTTCACGTGCGCGGCACTGATCGGGGTACCGCACCACGGGCACCGCTGCACCTGCAGCACCGTCAGCCGAAACGACCCGTACTCGCTGGCCTTGATGAGCTCTTCTTCGGCCTCCTCGAACCGCTTCGGACTGACGGCGGTTCCTACCCAGAGCCCGATCCGGAACGGCTCGACGCCCCACGTGGCCTCGTCCTCGCGCCGGGCCAGCTCCGCCGCACACACCAACGCAGTCGCCCGCTGGAACTGTTGAGCGGTCAGCAGACGCAGTGTGTAGCGCATCAGCACCGCCACTCCGTCACGCCCGTCGAGCGGCCCTTCGGCGGACTCGACCACGCCCTGGCGTCGGCGGATGGCAAACGTGTAAGCAGCGAGGCCGAGGTAGGCCTCTGTCTTGCCACCACCGGTCGGGAAGAACAGGAGCTCGACCCGCGCTTGGTGCCCGGCGCTGCGCGTCGGTGCCGTCGGGTCCGTCAGCGCACCCAGCTGCATCAGGATGAAGGCCAGCTGGAACGGCCGCCACGAAGCCGCCTCCTGCCCCTTCGCGAGGACCTCCTCACGGGCCTGCTCAGCGGTCACTGAGGCATCGGACGCCCGGGCGGCTGCCACCTGCGACGCCACCCGCTGATCCCGCATCACCCGGTTCATGAACCGGAAGCAGCGCAGCGCCTCCTCGTCGCCGGCGACGTACTCGAGACCATCGACCAGCCGCTGGTGGGCTTGACGGGCCTCCCACAGGACCAGCTCGGCGGTCTCCTGCAGGTGCGAGGGCAACCCGTTCGTGATTTCCTGCTGACCGTCGAGCCACTCGCGGTAGCCCGAGACGAGCGGTTCGAGACCCGCCCGCAGCTCGTCGGCGTCCACCTGGGACAATGCATCCATGGACAGCAGCGCGCCGGCAACGGCTCGCGCTTGGGTCTGCGGGGTCTCGGCGACCGGCAACCATGTGGTTGACACCTCGGTAGCCCGGCGGGCCCCGTCCCGGACCACCCAATCGACCGAGCAGGTACGGCCGATGGCGAACTCCAGCCGCTCCCGATACTGCAGCTCGAGGCGTCGGACCTCCTCGTCGTGCTCGGCCCACTCCTGTTCGAGCACATCGCGGACCGGCAGGAACACCTCGGCGCCACCGGCGTCCACCCGGAGATGGGTCTGGAACATCCACATGCTGAGCGGGATCGGGCGGGGCGTCTCCCGGTCGTTGCACAGCGCCACCTCGACGACCACCCGTCCGAACCGAGCATCGTCGTAGCGGTCGAGCCGCAAGCACACCGAGTCGCGGAGCGGAACCGTGACCGTGTGGCCGACCCGGAGGTCGGTGAGCCGAATCGAGCGGCCCTCTTCGATGGGCACCCGCTGGTAGTGGCGGATCGGCCGGCCCGCCTTGGTCACCTGATCGGTCTCGACCGTCTCGTAGGTCCCCCACGACGCGGTCACCGTCACGGCCTCGAGGTCGGTGGGAACCTGGAACCGCAGACCCATCGACGCCGGGATCATCAGCCCCTGCTTGGGCGCCCGATCCTCAGCGTCGTCGTCATCACCCTCTGCCTCGGTCTCGTCGGCCGCGTAGGCCGGGACACCCGAACCCGTTGACGAACCGTCGGCGTCGGTCGGCACCTCGACCAGGTCACCCCGGTCGGCGAGGTCCTCCTCGCCCATCTCGGCGACGCCCGCGAGCTTCACCGGTGCGATGTGGCCCACCAGGTACTGCGAGCGGGGGCTGAACGGCAGCAGCTCCTCCGGCCCCCCGATGGGGCCGAGCAGCTCACGCTCGAGGATGTCGGCGAGGTTCTCCCGCACGGCGAACGACGACCCGTCGAGCTCGTGGTTCAGCTTGTAGCCCGCCTGAGGGCCTTCGGTGCTCGACCCCTCGCTCACGAGAACAGCTCCTCCATGCCCTCCAGGGCCTTCTTCGCTCGCCTGCCCTTGGGTGCCGGTGGCGACTGTTCAGCCTCAATCGCCCCACGACGGTGGTTCTCCGCCAACAGGCGGTCGAGGATCTCCACCCTGGCGGCGGGACAGACAGTCCACCGATCCATATGCCGATAGGCGTGAAAGCCGTGGTTGAGCGGGATGTCCGACCATCCATAGGCGCTCATAACCGCCTCGTCCAACTCAACGTGAATAGCGCGCAGTTGGGCAGCGGATGAATCGGCAGTGTCAGTGAGCTCCCCATCGTTCACAAGATTATAGAGCTTCGTAATTCCAAGCTGCCTGCTCGACATAATCTCAATACGCTTAGCGTCTAAAGACTGCCCGATTGCGTCGAGCTGACCGGTAGCCTCTGGGCGAGGAAAAGTCTCAAACACATCTGACAGGGTGTAGCGGGGGTCGTTACGCATGCCGGATCCATACTTGATGGCCCAAAGTTGATGGGCTGACGAGGACAGGACCGCTTGAAGTGCGTATGAGTCGGTAGCGAAGACGCCTAGAGCGTGAGTGAACACTTGGTCCGACTTCACGCGCACCGGCATCAAGGACTTACTCGTAAGGGCGATCACGATGACCTCTTCGAGCTTTGCGATTGAGGCCCGAAGTCCGGGGGCATTCTCTCCATACTGCCACCAACGCTCTCGCCGAGCTGCTCTGTTGTTCGATGCTCGGATCGGTCGCACCTCCTGTTCGACTCGCGCAAACGGCAGGGCGAACTCCCTTGCCGAGGCGATAGACCGATCGTCGAAGTCAATTACCCACCTTGAGGACGAGAGGTGCGGGTCAGAATTGAGGTCTTCTCCATTCAACACGGGGCGGATCACCGCCCGATTGCTTGAATCGCTATTGACCCAAGAGACTGCCTCTTCCCGACTGATGATGAATCCCATGCCGTCGATCTTGCATCCGTAGTACGAGAGGCCAAGATTCTCCCGCAGCTGCACCGGCAAGCCGCGAACTCGGCCCTCAGCTTCCAGCAACGGAGAGATGTACCCGACCATCAGCTCATCAGCGATTCTGGGAAGGTCGGGACTGACCTCAGCCCAGGTCGCCCACACCACCGAGTAGTACAAGGATACGAGCTTGGACGGCCAAGGCCTGCTTTGCACAGCACGCAGAATCTCTAGACCACCGTCTACAAGTTGTTCAAGCCCCACCTCGCGCGTGTCCGTCTGCGCGATCGTATTCGTAGCGATCAATCCCAGAGCTCCAGACACGGATACTAGAGCGGCAGCCCGAAGGACAAAATAGGCGACCACGTCGGCATTGCCACGCCGCCCATTGGCAACCCAGTTCACTAGCCACTCTCTAAACTCTGAACCGAGAGCTGCTGAGATATCCGAGCCACGCACAAAGGGAGGATTCCCGACCACCACATCGAAGCCCTCCCGTACGACCATCACATCGGGTGCCTCCAGGACCCAGTGCAGCGGCTGCCAGCGCTCGTAGTCCGTGTTGACCGTCGGTGTCAGGCCTCGGTCGATGAGGCCCTCGAGCCAGGTGGTGTTCGGAGCCTCCCCGGGACCCGGGTGTGCCGCCTTCACGGCGAGGCGAAGGTCGTCGTAGGCCTCGTCGAGGGCCTTGCCGGGCTTGCCGCCGAGGGGCAGGCCGGCGGCGATGACGCCGTCGGCGATCTGGCGGAGGTCGGCGGTCACCTGGTGGAGCTCGTGGAGCTGTCGGTGCTTAGCAGCACTGTTGCGAGCGGGGTCGTCCTCGACGATCTCGGTGGCGAGGCGAGCTCGGAGGTCGACAGCCCGACGGATGATGGCGTCGATGTCGACGTCGAAGATGTCGAACTTGGTGTCCATCGGCACCCGGCTGGGGTCGATGTGCAGCTTGCGGAGCTGGTCGAGGCTGGTGAGCCCGAGCAGGGAGTTGCCGACGAAGACCTTGTCGTCCACGAACGAGAAGGGCAGGTCACGATCGAGTGACACCAGCCAGAGCGAGAGCTTGCACATCTCGACGGCCATGTCGTTGATGTCCGCCCCGTAGAGGCAGTTGGCCACGACTTGGCGGATCGCCCGGGTGTAGAGGTCCTTGCGGTGTTCGTTGGCCGGATCCTCCCGGGCCCACGCCTCGACGACACGCTCGGCGAGGTACCGGGCGGCGGCGACGAGGAAGGCCCCCGAGCCACAGGCGATATCCGCCACCTTCAGGTCGAGGATCTCGTCCGAGGACCGGAGCACCCAGGTCTCCTCGTCGGCCGTCTGGTGCGGGCCGGGTGAGTAGCAGAGCGGCTGGAGCGCGTGGAGGACGACCTCCTCGGCCAGCGAGCGGGGGGTGTAGTGGGCCCCGGCATTGCGTCGGGACGGCGTTTCCTTGACGAGCAACCCGCCGGTGAGCACGACGAAGGGGCGACTCCGGAGGTCGTTCCGGATCAGACCGAGGAAGGGTACGATGCGATCGCGCAGGTCGTCGTCGTCGCCGACGACCTGGGTGATGGCGCTCACCGCGCTGGCGTCGACGTCGGCCTGCAACGCCTTGGCGATGGCGCTCGCGCTCTTGGCCTTGGCCGACGGCTGATCGGAGGCGACCCAGTCCCGGATGGCCTCGGCCAGCGCCTTGGGTTCGCTGTAATGCTCGGCTAGTCCTTCGAGGACGGCGAGCGGTATCTCCGGCTCGGCTCCCTCGGTCCCGCCGAGGCCGAGCACCGGCTCTGCGACCGTGGCGCACGTGTACCCGAGCAGGCCCTCGTAGATGTAACCGATCTGCTCGACGTCGATGTCTCGGAACGAGATGCGGCGCGCCTCGCCCTTCACCGTGGCCACCTGCACGGATCGCAGCACGTGCATCATCACCCGATCCGACACGCTGATGGCGAGGGTGCCGTGCTCGGTCGTGGCGCTCACGAACGGGAACCGAGCGGGATCGAAAAGGGAACCGCCGTAGGCCGGCATCCGCAGGTTCTCGAACGAGGCGCCGCCGAAGAGCGCCTGACTGGTCGCCAACAGCCGATGCCAGGTGAGCGCGGTGGCGTCGAGCGCCTCCTCACCGGGGGCGCTCTCGGCATCCAGGCGGTCGAGCTCTCGGGAGATGCCGTAGCCCTGCTCGAAGAGCTCACCGGACGGCAGGAGGCCGCGCTCCTCCGCGAAGAGCAGGAAGACCGTGCGCATCATCACGGTGACCGCGGCCTCGTAGATCTCGTGGGTACGCTGCGGGAGCGGGTCGGGCTGACCGCGCCGGACGGCGTCCGCGGCGGACTCCGAGAACGACTGGATGAGCAGTTCGACTGCTCGGCGCACCTGGGCGCCCAGGGCCTCAGTGATCTCCTCAGCAGCGGCGACCGACTCTGAGAACAGCACCGGGAGGCGCTCGTCGGGGTCACCCCCGATCAGGTACTGACGTCCGACCAGGGTGAGGAACGCGTCCCGGGTGCGGGGCTCCTCGATCCAGGTGAGGGCGTCGACGACGCCCGAGGCGGCCATGGCGCCGTCGCCGGAGTGCACCAGTCCCCACCAGCGGCCGTCGGTCACGATGCCGATTCGGACATTGTTGACGTCGAGCAGCGCCTGGAGGCGGTCCACCGGCGTTGCCGCCCACAGGTCGCTCGGGACGAGGCGAAGAGAGTCCGTCGGGTCGACGACGTGGACCAGCGCGCCCATACCATCCGTGCCCACCAGCGCCGCCTGCGGCTTGACCGCGACCGCCCGATTCGGAGACTGGGCCGGGACAGCCGCCGGTTCGCCCCACTGGAGCGAGTCGGCCCAACCCACCACGTCGCGCAGGACGGTCTCCACCCAGCGGTCACGGGCCTCGCGGTACCGCTGCAGCACCGCTTCGCTGTCCGGGTTGCGGTCGAGTGCCTCCCAGGCCGCTTCGAACTCCTTCCGCGCCTCGACGAGGATCTCGAAGCGCTGGGGATAGGTCGAGCGGAAGTCGGGGATGCCGTTCGGCCAGACACGCTTGAGGGGCGCGACGGCCAGGAACGGTCCGTCGGTGTCGACCAGTTCCAACCAGCGACGGTGAAGCTCGGCCCCGCTGGGTGCAGCGCCACCACTGCGGCGTCGAGTCGACGGGGCCATCAGCCGGCCCACTCTTCCGCATCGGCGCGGGTCAGCGCGAACACCACGGCCGCAGCGGTCGTGTGGGGCTTGACCTCGGCGTAGCGCTCGGTGATGGCCGTGATCTCTCGGTCCTCCTCGTCGTCGAGCTCGTCTCGCCGTCGCTCCATGGCCTCGATGTCGCGCCGCCGCTGGCGCTGCTGGTCGTCAGCGAAGAGCTTTGCCGCCTCCTCCTGTTCGGCGCTGAGCAGCACCGCGAGCGACTCGTCGAGGTTCGTCCGGAACGCGGCGTAGATCTCGTGCGCTCGCTGCACGTCAGCGGCCTGGCGGCGAGCGAGCTGATCGAGGACCAAGTCATGGCGACGTGCGGCCCGGTCGTGCATGGACTCCTCCAGCCGGGCCCGAATCGGTGAGTCCGGTTGGTTCCACATCTCGCACAGCTGTGACCGCACTGGCTCGCCGGCGAGCTCGAGCGCACCGTCCAAGGCCTGGTCCAGCGCGGCCTCCGCCCGTTCCTCGGCCATCGCCCGTCGGCCCCGGAGGCGCACCCCGGCGAGGAAGACGTCCTCGTGGAGCCGCACGCCGCCACGACCGACGAGCACCATCCGTGTCACCGCTGCCACGAACGATTCGGCGAGGTCGTCCACCACGACCGCGGTGACTCGTTGGAGCGGCGAAGCGGCACTCCAGAGCGAGCTGCGCAGCAGTCGCTGCGCCCGTTGGACGATGGGGTGGCCGAGGTGGACGTAGACGACGTCGTTGCGGCCGTCGGCCACCCGGTGGTCGAAGGTGATCGGTCGGGCGACCTCTGGCTGCAGCCGCGTGTACAGGCCCCGGAGCGTCGACTGCCAGGGCCGGGAGACCGGGGGGACGGCGAAGGCGGGCCATCCGTCGTCGTCCAGTCGCCCACTGTCGTCGGGCCGGCGAGGCAGCAGTCGCACGCTGAACTGCTCGGCGTGTTCGCCCTGAGGATCCTGGTCGTCGTACGGGATCGGGATGAGGGGCGGCTGGTGGTCCAGGCGCAGCGCGGTGTCGACGACACGTCGGAGGTTCGCCGGTTCGAGGTGCATCTCCACTCGGGACTCGTCGAACCCCTGCTCGAGTTGTGTCAGGCGGGCGTTGAGCTCGATGCCGCCGGCGAGGGCGGCGTTGATCACCTCGTTGGCATCCACCCCCTTGGCCTTGCGCTTCGCGGGAACGCGGCCGGCGAAGTGCTCCTGGATCTCGTCGCCGATCACCTGGTTCACCGAGCCCAGCTCCTCCTCGACGATTGCGACCTTCCTCGCGATGCGAGCCATGAAGCTGGCGTCAGCGGCGTAGATCGTCGAGTCGGAGTCGGGGACGAAGTGGAAGACCTCAGGCACCTTCGTCTGGCCGTAGCGATCGATCCGGCCGATGCGCTGCTCGAGGCGCGACGGGTTGAAGGGGATGTCGAAGTTCACGAGGCGGTGGCAGTGGGTCTGGAGGTCGATGCCCTCGCCGGCGGCGTCGGTGGCGAGAAGGACGCGGACCTTCTCTCTGTCGGGGTCCTCGGTGAACTGCGATCGGATGTACTCCCGGTCCTCCGCCGGGGTCGACCCCTGGATCACCGCCAGTACGTCCTCGTAGCCCCGCTGTCGCAGCACCCGTTCGAGCCACTCGACGGTGTGGGCGTACTCGGTGAACACCACGACCCGCTGGTCGGACCAGCCCTTGCCCTCGGGTCGGCAGACACCATCGAGGAAGGTCAGGAGGCCCTCGAGGCGGGCATCAGGGCGACTGACGTACCCAAGGCCCCAGCTCATCAGGGACTCGAGTTGGCCCGGCTCGGCGGCACTGAGGGGGTCAGAGACCTTGGACTCGCGCAGCCGCTCGGCCTCGTCCTGGTCGAAGAGGCCTTCTTCCTCGTCGGATTGGCCCTCGCCGAAGATGTCGTCGTACTCATCCTCGCCGAGCCCTCGGCCGCCGCGCACCGAGAGGTAGTGGCTGAGCGTCTCCCCGAAGGCGTACGGGCTCGACAGGAATCGCTTCTTGAGGAGCATCGTCACGATGTCGCCACCCGGCTTCGTGCCGTTCCGTTTGGCGCTCGCGGTGACGATGCTGTCCAGCAGCTCGAACTTCTCCTGTTCGTCGTCGCTGGGTGTGAACGAGAGGGGCTCGACCTTGCGGTCCTTGAAGCCCTTGCCGGTGAGCTCGCGCTTGAGGCGGCGCACCGTGATGTCCCGCAGCGCGTTGGCGTCGAGGAGGGCGCCGCGCGAGAACCGACGGGAGTCGATCATCTCCAACAGCGCGGTGAAGGACTCGGGGTGCCCGTTGTGAGGCGTCGCCGAGAGGAACAGCCGGTGCTCACACCGGTCGGCCAGCTGGCGGGTTGCCACCGTGCGCTGGGTGTCGACCGCGTAGCCGCGGCCGCCGGCGATGGCCGAGGGGCTGGCGGGTGCGACGTGATGCGCCTCGTCCACGACGAGGATGTCGAAGGCGTATCGCTTCGCCGACTTCGGGTTCGCCGCTTGGGCGTAGACGTCGCGCAAGAGCCGCTGGGCCCGCACCCCGGGGAGCCAGGCCATCGAGACGATGACCCGTGGGTAGAGCAGGAAGGGGTTGGCGTGCAGACCGTGGGTCCGCCGGACCTGGGCCATGAGCTCGCTGTTCACGATGGTGAACTCGAGCCCGAACTTGTCGCGCATCTCGTCCTGCCACTTCAACGACAAGCTGGGCGGGCACACGATGACCGCCGTGCGGGCCCGGTGCCGCAGCAGCAGCTCCCGGATCACCAGCCCGGCTTCGATCGTCTTGCCGAGGCCGACATCGTCCGCGAGCAGCAAGTTCGTACGAGGAGCGCCGAGGGCTCGCCGTAGCGGCTCGAGCTGGTAGGCCTCGACGTTGACGCCCGACCAGAAGGGTGCCTGGTAGCGGTTCGGGTCCGCCGAGGTCACTGCACCCCAGCGCAGAGCGTCGACGAAGCCCGCCAGGGTGTCGGGGTCGTCGAAGGTGAGCGGCTCGATGTGCTCAGGAAGGCCCTGCGCCGGCGTGACCGTGTGCCCAACCTCGAGCTCCCACACGACGCTCAGCGTCTCGTCGAGTCGATCCTCGTCGAGCGACTGCAGCTCCACGACATGAGACAGATGTGCAGCCGCCTCGTCCGCTGGGCTTCGCGGCAACCCTTGCGCCTGCACACCCGCGACCGCCCAGGTCGATCCGCGCACCTCGACGACGTCGCCCGGCGCCGGCAAGGGCGGGATCCTCTGTGCTGCGACGACGCTCACCACTCCCCCTCTTTCACGACCACGCCGACACTAACCAACGGTCAGTGAGAAGTTCTCGGGCCCACTCACCCTTGGCACGTCATCGCCGCCACCGCTGGACGGTGGGTGTCGATGTACCACCGTGTCGTTCTTCCTCACGCTGGAGTTGCCCTCATCGGGCAACATCACCGTCGTGGCACTCCAGCGGAACCCCCTTCCTGCGTTGAGGGAACTGGTCGATCGGACACTCGTCATCTCCGACCTGATTTCGACCCGGATCTGGTCGATCGAGCCGCACGTCCCCGCGCGAGAAGCCGCCGCCGTCCTCGCGGCACGCAACTTCGACGTAGCCGGCGTGGCGGAGGACCCGCTGGTCCGCTGTGTGACCCTCGAAGACCTCCGCCGCTGCGACGGCGTCGTCACCGACGCGGCGCGGCCGATCCTCGCCGCCGACAGCGTCGAGCGCAGCCTCGCCCTGGCCGACTTCGTGAACCTCCTCCGCAACCGACCACACGTGTTCGTGCTCGACCACGACCGGGTCGGCTGGATCGCCACCCGAGCCGACCTGCAGGCTCCGGCCGTCAGCGTCGTCGTGCTCGCCTACCTCGTGGCGACCGAAGTCGGCGCCGTTGAGATCGTGAAGGCGACGCTCGGCGAGACCTGGTTCGACCGGGTGCCGAAGGACCGACAGGACAAGGCGCGGGCGCTGTTCGAGGAGAAGCAGAGCAGAGGCGTCGCCACCGGCCTCGAGGACTGCCTGTACTTCTCCGACTGGATCAACCTGATCGCACGCACGGAGGACCTCCGGACGCCGCTTGGTTTCTCGTCCCGCAGGGCGTTCGAGACGGCGACCGGGCCGTTCACCCCACTCCGAAATGACCTCGCGCACGGCGGCACCCTCCTCGATGGGAGATCGCCGGACGAGGCGATCGACCTGTTCGGCCGCATCCGCGACTTCGCCGAACGAATCTGGGCCGCTGCCGAGGACTCGGGACCACCCTGGGACGCATACGCAGCCTCCACGCTCACGGCCGGCGACGGCACGGTCCTGGCCGGCCCCGACGCCTCGCCGACCCTTCCGTGGGACCCGCCCGTCTACGTCATCACCGCGTGGAACCCCGGAAGCGACACCCTGCCCGAGCAGCTCAATCAGGCGGCCAACGCCCGACTCGAGTCCGTCCTGACTATGCACCAGCTTTCCTTCTCCACCGTCGAAGGCCGATCGCCTGACGGGACCTGGACCGAAGAGGGCTTTCTCGTCGCTGGCCTTGGCCGCGCACGCGCCACTGAGCTCGGCGAGCAGTTCGGCCAAGCCGCCGTCTTCGAGCTCACCGCCGACGAGTTGCTCGTCGTCCGATGCCCCGACGAAACGGTCACGAGGCGTGCTCCGAGGACACGAAAGCTGCCGACCTGAATCGCTGAAGCAACGGCCATCTGTGACGGCTTCGCCGAAGTCGTCGTCGGTCTGCAATCGTTGGTGGCGCACCGTCAGCAGTTGCGTCACGGCAACGCTGTACGGATAGCCGTTCGGCGGCACGAGGGGACTTCTCATGAATGACATGGGCCCGCAGGGCTCAGCGATTCCGGACCGCCGGGACCTGCTCGCCGAATCCGGGAGCGTCCCCGAGGAGCCGGTCCGATCCGCTGGAGCGACGTCAACCAGAGGTCCAAGCCGGTCCTCACTCGCATGCCGAGCCTTGTCCAGAGAACCGCGCACGGCCGACGTTCGACGAGGTGCGGGGTGGCGCTGACCGAGTTGGTCGAGGGGCCGGGGTGGGCGCCGCAGGAGCTCGACGTGCGGGCGGGCCGGTTCCCGTTGTCGGTGGAGTCGCACCTCATCAACATGACCGCCCGACTGGTGCCTGGGGCGACGACGGTGACCATCAACGCCCGGTACTACGCGTTGCATGCGCTGGTCGCGCTCGAGGCCGAGGCCCGTGGGCTCGACCTCGACGCTGCCTACGAGCTGTTGCGCCGTTGTGAGGTCGTGGTGGCGGCGGCGTCGCTGGCCCATCCTGATCCGCAGGGTCGGGGGCCGCACGGCTATGACCGCGTCCACGCCCGGGTGACGAGCGACGGTGGCCGAGTCGACATTGCGGGCCTGTCGGTGCCGGCGAAGGGCTACGCCAAGCCGAAGAGCGGATTTCTGGGCCCATATGTGGGCAGCGAGCTGACGTTGAAGGTGCTGGCGGAGGGCTTCACGCCGGGCAGCCGGGTTGATGAGGTGGTGCTGCGCCAAGGCTTCGACGGCTTGTTCGAAGCAGCGGCGACCGACGAGACGACCCTGGCGGACCTGGACGCGTTCCCGGGCCTGGCGATCTCGGCTGCAGGGACGAGCAGCGACGGGGTGTGGTTGCGGCGGTTGCTGTGCAGCGCCGGTCTCGACGAGGAGACCAAGCTGGATGTAACCCGACGGGGGACGGTACGGCTGTTGGCCCGCGCGATCAGCGCCGCCCGCCATCGCGATCCGGTGGCCAGCTTCCGTTCGCTGGTCGCGTACGGGCCCGCGCTCGACGAGGACGCCGTGGCGTCAGCGATCCCGGAGGCGGTGGCGTGGCGGGGTGTGCTGTTCCGCCACGACTCGGTGGGAGCGTGGCGGTGGCTCTGGGCGTGGCTGGTGGACCAGTTCGACGGCGACGGCTCCCTCGTCGCCCCGCAGCAGCTGGTGGACGCGTTGGTGGCCGAGCTCGGGTCGGGAACCCTGGGCGGTTTCGTCGACGGGCTGCCGGCCACGCTCGACGAGGCCGGTCACCCGGCGCCAGCGGAGGAAGCGGTGCGTGCCGAAGATGGGCGCTCGGAGGTGGAGCGCCGGCTGGGGTTGCTGGCGTTGGGGGCGCTTCGTTCGGCGGAGCTCAATGGTCGGGCTCGGGCGGCGCTGGTGGGCGACGAGCGCCGCCCGCCGGTGTTGAGCCCTTTGTGGGTGGCCCGCTGGATCGAGGACCGGCGGGACATGGCCATGGCCGACGTCGGCGCCGAGTTAGTGCGGGTGCTGTTGGACCGGGCGCGGCGGGTGGCGTTGAACAAGATGCGCTGGGAGCGAGGTCACCTGTGGCTCCCGACCCGCGTGCACGAGCGCGGCGAGTTCCTCTACCGCACGAGCCGGGAGGGCGGCGACAACGTCGGGTTGCGTCTGCACCAGCTCGCCGGCCTGCTCGCCGCAGTGGGGGTGCTCGAGCCTGGGCGGCCATGGACGGTCACCCCGGTCGGCGAGGAGCTGTTGGCGGTGGGCGCCGGTGCCTGAGCGGGCGGTGCTGTCCCCGCTGGGGCTGTTGTTGCGCGATGCCCATCACGGTGAGCGCGAGGCCGACGAGGTGCTGGTACTGACCTTCAACCAGGATCTGGCGTTTCTGGAGAAGGCGGCGTTGGGATGGATGGAACAGCTCGGCGCCCGGGTGACGGTGATCGGCGATGCGGCCATGGCGGACCACGACCCGTATGCGGTGCACCGTGCCGGGGTCGCCTACCTGCCGGGCCGGGCGATCTGCGGCGGGGCGTTTCACCCGAAGCTGTTCGTGGTCGCCGGCGAGGAGACGGCGACGGTGGCGGTCGGGTCCGGGAACCTGACCCTCGCAGGTTGGCACGGCAACGACGAGTGCTGGTCGGTGCATCACGCCAACACCGAGACCGGCTCGGCGGTGGTCGCGGCCACCGCCGGGTTCCTGGACCGACTAGTCGAGCGGGTCCGGCTTTCGGAGGGATGCGCTAGCGCGATGGGTCGGGTGAGCGCCCTGCTGGCGGGCCGGCCGGCGACGGACACGTCGGCGCAACTGGTCAGCTCCTTGGACCAGTCGATCCTGAGCCAGTTGCCAGAGGGCCCGGTCGACGAGTTGTGCCTGTATGCGCCGTTCCACGACCCCGCAGGAGCCGCGGTGAGGGCGCTGGTCGATCGGTTCGAGCCGGAGACGGTCCGGTTGGCGGTGCAGCCGGGTTTGACCCACCTCGACGCCGGGGTCACGGCGTCGCTCTTGGAGGGCCGTGGCGAGCTGGTGGTCCTGGAGACGTCCCCGTACCGGCACGGGAAGCTCGTGGAGTGGAGCGCCGGACCGCAGCGGTGGGCACTGACTGGTAGCCCGAACCTGAGTGCCGCCGCGTTGTTGAACCACGTGGGGGCGGGCGGCAACGTCGAGCTCGGTGTGGTCGCCCCGATCGCGACGTCGCTGTTCCCCGACGGGCAGGCCAGTGGCTTCGACCAGCTGTCGGGGTATGAGTTCCCGTCACCAACGGTGACGGCGACGACCGCCCAGCCGGTCGTGTTGTTGTCCGCGACCCGCACCCCTGCGGGGCTTCGGGTCCTGTTCTCGGCGCCGTTGCCCGCTCCCGCTCAGGTCCAGGTCTCGGTGCTCGGTGACCTGCCGGACCGGTGGAGCGTGGCGGGCACGGCCGAGGCCGGAGTGACGGAGGTGGTGGTCGACGACACGGCCCCGGGTGGCAGCCGGGTGCGGGTCCGCCTCAGCGACGGCTGGGTGAGCAGCTTCGTCCCGGTGACCGACCCTCAGCGGGTGCTTCGGGCCCGGCGGCCCGGCGGTGGCGGCCCGAAGGTGCCGCCGATCGGAGAGGTCCTGGGCGGGGACCCGCACGCCGTCGAGGTGTTCTGGGCGGTGATGGACCAGCTGCGGGCCCAGGAGCCACTGCCGCTCCCGAAGCGGACCCCGCCCCCCAAAGCCGGTGGTGCCGGTCCGGGGTCGTTCGAGGTCGGCGACTGGGAGGACTACCTCGACCGCTGTCAGGCCCGGGCAGGCGCGGGGCTCGTCGCCTTCGCGTTCGGGTTGCCGTTCCTGCACCGGCCGCCCGGCGGGGTCACCGAGGTCAACTGGGACGACGAGACCGACCCTGCCGACGATCTCGGTTCGCTAGAGGAGGACGACCCTGAGGAGGTGGTCGAGGAGACCGCCGAGCAACTCTCGATGCAGTCGGCGCTGCGTCGAGCCACCGAAGCGACCCGAAAGCGGTGGCGTCAGGACGCGGAGAAGATGGTGGCCGCCGTCGCTGACCGTGACCCGCACGAGCGGCTCTTGTCGGCCCGGCTGGTGTTGCTGCTCGAAGCCTGTGAGCTGTGGCCCGCCGGCGACGACTCCTGGGCCGAGCTGGTGCTGCGAGCGGTCGACTCCCTAGCGGTGGAGGACCCGCCGGAGGGCTACGAGATCGCCGCCGGGAGCCTCGCCGCAGTGGCGCTCACGGCCACGAGGACCGTGCTGCCCCGCCACCACACCAACCCGCTCAAGACCCACCACGCCAAGACCGCCGACCGGGTCGCGCACCTCCTTGTCGCCGCCGACGAGGAACGGGTCGAGCGCTACCTCGACGGCATCAGCCAACGCTTCGGAGGCGCTGCGGAGGTCGAGGAGATCCTGGGGTTTCGTGACCTGATCGTCAACGGCGACGAGATCGCCCTCGCCCTCGACCGGCTCTTGGACAAGGGCATCGTGGCTTCGGCCGAGGGTCCCGTCGTGACCGTCGACAAGCCGGTG
>CAZVVS010000079.1:0-15331 GCA_964630585.1 uncultured Gordonia sp. | reverse complement strand
AGCACGCTGCGGCCCGGCATCCGCGCCCATTCGGTGGGGCACACGTCGGCGATCGGACGGTCGCAGATCACCATGCCGCCCGAATGGATCCCCAGATGCCTGGGCAGGCCGCGGATCTGCGCGGCGAGGGCGGTGACGTCGTCGGGCGCCTCGTCGGGCATCCGGCTCCATGCGTCCTGCTGCCCGGTCGCGTAACCGAGGGCCCGCGCGGTATCACGCACGGCCGATTTGCGACGGTAGGTGATGACGTTGGCGACCTGCGCGCTGTAGTCGCGGCCGTACTTGCCGTACACGTACTGGATGGCCTCCTCCCGACGGTCGGACTCGATGTCGACGTCGATGTCGGGTGGGCCGTCGCGCTCCGGTGACAGGAAGCGCTCGAACAACAGTTGGTTGGCCACCGGGTCGACCGACGTGATACCGAGCGCAAAACACACCGCCGAGTTCGCGGCGCTGCCCCGGCCCTGGCAGAGGATGTCGCTGCGACGGCAGAAGTCGACGATGTCGTGCACGACGAGGAAATAGCCGGGAAAGTCGAGTTGAGAGATGATCGCCAGTTCGTGCTCGATCTGCCGGTGGGCGGCCGGGTGCTGCGTGGGGCTGCCGTAGCGGCGCAGCGCCCCGCGTCGGGTGAGTTCGCGCAGCCAGCTGGACTCGGTATGCCCGTCGGGGACGTCGAACGGTGGGAGCCGCGGGGCGATGAGGCCCAGTTCGAAGGCGCAGTCGGCGGCCAATTGCACCGCGTTGTCGATGGCGTCGGGGTGCGCGCGCAGCAGGCCGGCCATCTCGTCGCCGCTGCGCAGGTGTGCTCCCCCGACGCCGGGCATCCACCCGTCGATGGTCTCGATGTCGGTGCGGGCGCGGATCGCGGCCATCGCGATCGCGAGTCGACGACGCTCCGGCCCGGCGAAGTGCGCGCCGGTCGTCGCAACGACGGGAAGCCGGGATCGAGCGGCGATCGCGGCCAGAGCGGCATTGCGCTCGTCGTCGTCGGGCAGGCCCGACGAGGTGAGTTCGACGACGACGTCGTCGCGGCCGAAGCGCTCGATCAGTTCATCGAGTGCGCCGTGTGCGGCGTCGGGCCCACCGCGGTCGAGTGCTCGGCGCACCGCCCCCTTGCGGCACCCGGTGAGGATCAACCAGTCGCCCGTCCGCCCGTTCGACGACAATTCGTCGAGGTCGTAGCGCAGCTGCCCTTTCTCCCCGCCGCGCATGTGCGCGGCCGCGATCGTCCGTGACAGCCTTCGATAGCCCTCCGGGCCGCGCGCCAAGACCAGCAGATGCTCGCCGGGCGGGTCGGGGACCCCGGTGCGAGCCGCATCGCGCGCGAGGGACAGCTCGGCGCCGAAGACCGTCGGCAGCCCGAACTCGCGCGCCGCCTCGGCGAAACGGACGACGCCGTAGAAGCCGTCGTGGTCGGTGAGTGCGAGTGCCTTCAGATCCAGGCGCACCGCCTCTTCGACCATCTCCTCCGGCGTCGATGCCCCGTCGAGGAAGCTGAACGCGCTGTGGGCGTGGAGTTCGGCGAACGCCGTCGTCGAGCGGATCGGTCGCACGGTCTCGTCGGCGAGATAGGCCTCCCGTTTGCGCGACCATGCCGGAGAGTCACCGCCGTCTGGCACGCCCTCATCGTCGGTGTGACCGTCGATGTGCTGGTCGTAGGGCGGGGGAAAGCTCTCGCCCGGGCGCTCCCCGTCTCGGCGCAGGCGCCCCGACAGCACCCGCTCCATCTCCGCCCAGCTCGGCGGGCCGTTGTGCCAACCCATCGAACCATTCTATCGAACATATGTTCGTTGTGGATCAGTCCGGGAAGAGGTCTTCAACGAATCGTCAATCCAGCGCGGACCGCACCCCCGAGTGGGTGAAGTCGTCACCTCTGAACAACAGCGGCTCATCACGCTCGACCGCCAACGCGTAGGCGAAGCAGTCGCCAAAGTTCAGATGCGCGCGGTGGCCGCCACCCTTGCCGAAATCCGCGTATGCCCGACGTGCGATACGGGCCTGCTCGACGCTTACCGGGACCACTTCGATCTCTGCGGTCCGCAACCATGAGTCGAAAGCCCGACCAGCCTGCGGGAGCCCCTTCCGGTCGACCACGATTCCGCATTCCAGATACGTGCCGGCCGACATTACCGCGGGACCTGCCGCAAGCGCATCCGCGTAGCGTCGGGCATCACCCTCGCCCGCGAGGATGGCGAAGACCGCGGAGGTGTCAACGATCATTGCGGCAGACCGTTTTCGTCGTAGAGGTCGGCAGTCGGATCGGCGCCGGGTACCAGCCCGAGCAACTCGCCAATCTCCGCGCCGCGCTCGAGGATCTGCTGTGCCCGCTCTTCGGCCAGCAGTGTGCGCAGCCGCACCTCAACCGCGGAGTACACCGCAGCCTCCTGACTCTCGCCAGTGAGCCGTGCGATCCGCTTGACCATCTCGTGGGTCTGCGGATTCTTAATGTTCATCGCCATATTGGTACCATACCACCCATATCACGGTACCTAGATACCTAGCGGGTGCTGCAAGAACTCGCTACGACGGTCAGACCCGCCGACACAGCTATGGTGGGGACATGAGCGAGCACCGCGCCTACCGCTACCGATTCGCCGACATCCACGACGCATACGTGCAGAAGGCCGAACGCAAAGAACGCACCAGGGACGAGGTCGATGAGATCCTGCGCTGGCACACCGGATACTCGCAGCAACAGCTCATCGACATGCTCGACGACGACACCGACCTCGCCGGATTCTACGAGGGCGCACCGCGCCTGAACCCGCACCGAAGTGAGATCCGAGGCGTGATTTGCGGGGTGCGGATCGAGGAGATCGAGGAGCCACTCATGCGCGAGATCCGGTACACCGACAAGATGATCGACGAACTCGCCAAGGGGCGTCCGATGACGAAGATCCTGCGCGGATAGCGCGACTGTCCCCCGACTTCGGCCGCCGCGATCAGGGGATATGCGACGTCAGAGGGAAACCGTACGACTGATCTCGGGCCTGGCTGAGACAGTGAACAGGCCGCCCGGCGCAACCGTGTACCGCCAACGGTCGTTGTCGCAACGCACCCCGACCCGATAGTGACCGGGCTCGGTGTCACGCGTCCTCGTCGTCGACCCGCCCGGCGCAAGATCCACGTGTACCGCGAGCAGATCGGAGCGGAGTGACGCTCCCGACTCGGCGTCACTCAGCGCGATCGCGCATGTGATCGTATTCTGCTTGTCGAGGTTGGCGACGCGCAGCGTCACCGTCTCGTTCCCGTTGTCCACGGCATCCACGCGAACCCACGACGTACCCATCGTCAGCGCGTTGACGATCGGGGTCGTGACCACCACCGGTGCCGCGACCGCCGCCGTCCCGACGACGGCAAACCGCAGGACTTTCATCGTCCTCACCGCCTTTCGCATTCCTCCAGAATCCGCCGACGATCAAGGGCGCGCACGGGTAACGCACTACTCGGATTCGATCCAGTCACCTACTCGTAGACGCCCTCTACCCGCCACCTATCCCCGGCACCGAAACGCAGCAGCAATGCACGATCGTCGTCGAGCAGCACTTGGGCTCTGGCCAGCACCTCATCGCCGGGCAGTCCGCACGGCCACGGACCCGCCCACCATTGCACCGACCAGCTGTGCCGCCCCGCCACGACCGACACCGGCTCACCGGTGAACACACCGCGCGCAGTCACCCCGACCGGCTGCCCGGTGGAGTCGCACACGTCCACCGGCTCATCGACCAGCACGGCCGGAGTCGGCTCGGGCAGCCGCGACGGCCAGGGCGCGCCGAGCGGTCGTGCCGGCACCGCCGACTCCCCGACGGGGACCAGGGTGATCTGTTCCCCCGGCCCCCGGCCGCCACTGCGAACCGGAACCATCACCGCGTCAGCACCCAGCAGTCCCTGCACCCGGACCAGTGCGCGGCGGATGCGGTCAGCCCGAGGACCGTCGGGCGCCTCACCTCCTCCGGGGAACTCGTACTGCAACCCCGTCCCGGTGGACACCTCCACCGGCTCCAGCACCAGTTCGACGATCGGCGAGTCCGGCCCCTCCCCTGCGCCGGTGGCACCCTCGGTCAGCCATCCCTCGAGCTGCCAGCGCACCCGGTCGGCAGTCGCCTCCGCCGTCAACGGCAGCGCACAACACCAGGTCCGCGAGTTCTCCTGTCCCCGTTCGGTTCTCGCATGCACTGCCAGTCGTGTGCACGACACCGATGCCGCGGTCAGCCGTTCGTGCAGCTGTGCGGCGAGACGCCGAGCGAGGAAGGCGGCGGCATCGATGCGCTCGACCGGCGGGTCGCAGGGATAGACGACGGTGAGTTCCGGCGGGGGCGGTACTGCCGATGGCGCGCGGCCCGGTTTCCCCGACGCCTGCCGATGGGCGATGACGGCATCGGTGTCGAACCGGGCGCCCACGTCGGCGGCGGCCAGTGCGGCGAACGCCCCCAGCGTGCGCAACCCCAAGCGCCACAGCAGGTCCACCAGTTCGGTGCGCGAGTCGCCGCCGAGGCTGGGCTCGACGCCCAACTCCCGGATCGGCAGCCCCGCCAAGAACTCCGCGTCGGCCCCCGGCGCGACGAGGCACTCCCGGCGGGCGGCGAGCACCGCGGTGAACATCTCGTCGGCGATCCCGATCTGCACCTCGGCGCCCACGTCGGCGACCACCTCGACGACGGCGGCAGCCAGGTTCTCCTCGGATCCGAAGTAGCGCATCCCCGACGACGGTGCTGCCACCAGCCCGGGTCGCAACACCTCGGTCGAGGGCAGTATCGCGGTGACCGCCGTGACGATCGGGGCGAACAGCCGCCCGTCACGGTCGGGGTCGTCGGGGATGACGACCAGTTCCGGGCAATTCGACTGCGCCTGCCTCTTGCGCATGCCACGGCGGATGCCCGCGCGTCGAGCGGGTAGAGAGCAGGCGACGACCCGGTTCGCGGCGAGCACCGCGACCGGGGTGTCGGGAGGGAGGTCCCGTTCGGTGGCGGCGGCGATCGCCGGCCAATCCGGGGCCCACAGGGCCAGGGTCCGGCGGCTCATCGTCGAGACCCAGCAGCAACCGTGGCGCTGCGCGGCGGGCGGCTGCGCGAGCGCAGCGAGACCGACAGGTCCCATCCGCCGATCCGGCCGTACCCGCAGGCACCGGGCGCCGGGTCCGATCCGCCCGGCGTCGCCGTGCGATAGCGGCTCACCCGGGCCGACAGGTGTGCCGCGGCACCGGGCCACTGACCGCCGACGACCAGCAGCACCGACGAGTTGCGGCGTGCCCGGGCGGCGAGGACCTTTGCGCGCGACGGTGGCACCGACATCCCGCCCAGTCCCAGGACCACCAGGTCCATTCCGTCGAGCAGAACCGTCGCGATCTGCAGCGGGTCCGGCCCGGGGTCGGCGACGAGAGCGATGCGCGACAGGTCGGCACCCATCTCCGCGGCGGCGAGCATGCTCAGCCGGGACAACCCGACGACCGCCACTTGCGCCCCGGCCCCGCTGCTGGCCGCGATCATCGACAGCAGCAGCGACCCGGCCCCCGAGGCCGACACCACACTCCCCCGCGCCAACCCGCCCTGCGGGAACAGTTCGGCGAGGTTTTCCGGTACCGACAGGACGTCTGGGACCAGACCGTCTTCCCCCGGCCTGGTCTCCGGATCCACCCGCGGTGCCGCACCCCCTGTCGTCGACATCCGTGACATCGCTTGGCGCAGTTGCGCGATCGCGGGGTCGATTGCTGCTTCACCCATGTCTTCTCCCGACCGTTTCCACGCAGTCGCCGAGCCGGTGAATCACGCTCGACGAACCACTCGTGAAGCCGGTCGGGAAGATACCGGCTCATCGAATATTTATTCGATATCCAGACTGTAGACCCAGGGTCCGACAATGCGCAAGAGTGATTGTTTCCGCAGGTCACTGACCTAAAAGAGGGTAGGCTCCGCCATCGTCGCAGGTCCGGGCGTCACGGCCGAAACCGGCAGCGGTTCAACGTCGGACACGGGTCCGGAACGACCAGCGAGACCGTGGTGGGACACCAGCGGGCGCAACCGATCGGCGAGCCTGGCGGAGTACTCGGCAGACACGTACGAACCCCGACCATAGAGCGCCCGATAGCGCCGCAGCAGCGCCGGGTGCTCGTCGGCCAGCCACTGCAGGAACCACTCCCGGGTGCCGGGCCGAAGGTGCATCGGGATTGCCGACACGCTGACCGCGCCAGCCGCGGCGACTGCGGACAGGAGCGCATCGAGCTGGGCCGTCGAATCGGTCAGATACGGGACCACCGGGGCCACCATCACGTGCGGTGCCAACCCGGCGTCGGCGACCTCCCGGATGAGCGCCAACCGCGCCTGCGGCGAGGGTGCGCCCGGGTCGAGTTGGCCGGCCAACTCCCCGTCGACCATCGACAACGACACTGACACCGACACGTCGACGACCTCGGCCGCCTGCCGCAACAGCGACAGGTCGCGCCCCAGGAGCGTGCCCTTGGTCAGGATCGAGAACGGGGTGCCCGACGATGCGAGCGCCCCGATCACCGGCGGCATCAACCGATAGCGCCCCTCCGCCCGTTGATACGGATCGGTGTTGGTGCCCAGCGCCACGACCTCGCGCCGCCACGACCGTCGTCGCAATTCTTTGCGCAGCACCGCGGCGGCGTTGAGCTTCACGACGATCTGCTTGTCGAAATCCTCCCCGGCGTCGAAGTCGAGGTAGGTGTGCGTCGACCGCGCGAAGCAGTAGCGGCAGGCGTGGGTGCATCCGCGGAAAGTGTTGATGCTGAAGCGAAAGGGCATACCCGAGGACACCGGGACCGGGTAGAGCAGCGAGCGGCACAACACCTCGTGGAACGTGATGCCGGCGAACTCCGGGGTCGTGACCGTGCGCACGAGGTCGTCGCGGCCCAGCCCGGGCAGCCCACCGTCGTCGACCTGGATCGTCTGATCAGCCCACCGCATGTCCCCATGCGAACACATGTTCTAAGTGCTGTCAACATGACGGCACTTCCGGCGGCCGATACCGTTGGACGCGTGATCGAACGGATGGAGCGCCACCAGATCGCGATCTACCTGCTGTCGATGGCGCTCGGCGCGGTCATCGGGTTCTCCGCCCCCAGCACCGGCCCGGTCCTCGAGCACGCGATCAACCCGACCCTCGGAGCACTGCTCTACGTGACGTTCCTGCAGGTCCCCGCCCGTGATCTCGCGCGCTCGCTGCGCGACGGCCGGTTCCTCGCCGCGATCCTGACCGTCAACTTCGTCGTCGTACCGCTGGTCGTCGCAGGCCTGTTCGCATTCCTGCCCGCGCAGGAGGCGGTCCGCGTCGGCGTCCTACTCGTCTTGCTGTGCCCGTGCGTCGACTACGTCATCGTCTTCACCGGCCTCGCCGACGGCGACAACCGTCGTCTGTTGAGTGCGACGCCGCTGCTGCTCCTCCTGCAGATGGCGCTGCTGCCGCTGTATCTCACCCTCTTCCTCGGCGACGACCTGCGCGAGATCGTCGACGCCGGGCCGTTCCTGCGGGCGTTTGTCTTCCTGATCGTCATCCCGCTGGCGCTGGCGTGGTTGACGCAGGCGTGGTCGGCGCGCACCCGGGCCGGACAGAGGTTCAGCGCTGCGACCGGCACGCTGATGGTGCCGTTGATGGCGGTGGTGCTGGCCGTCGTCGTCGCCTCGCAGATTCCCCGGATCGACGGCAACCTCGGCGCGCTGGCCCCGGTGATCGTCGCGTACGCCGCGTTCCTCGTCGTCATGCCACTCGCCGGCAAAGCCGTCGCTGGGCTGCTGCACCTCGACGTCCCGGCCTCCCGGGCGGTCGCCTTCTCCGGCGCGACCCGCAATTCCTTGGTCGTACTGCCGCTGGCTCTCGCCCTGCCCACCGGGTACGAGCTGGCCGCAGCCGCTGTCGTCACGCAGACGCTCGTCGAAGTCGTCGGCATGGTCGTCTACGTCCGCGCGATCCCCCGGTTGATTCGCTGAGTCGGCGGAGAGCACGGCCACCCGGCTAGCAAAGTTTGGCTGACCGAAGTTAGAGTATTGGAATGACGAAAGTACTCGGCTGGTGGACTGCGGCGGTGGTCGCCGCAGTGCTGTTGGCCGGGTGCTCACTCCCCTGGGAGGCCCACGACGCCTCAGGCAAGCCCGTCGTCGTCACGACGTTCACCGTCCTGGCCGACATCGCCGCCAACGTCGCAGGGGACCGGCTCACCGTCGAATCCATCACCAAGTCCGGTGCGGAGATCCACGGATACGAACCGACCCCCGGCGACGTTCGCAAGGCTGCCGGCGCGGTGCTGGTCATCCGCAACGGGTTGGGCCTGGACAGGTGGTTCGACCAGTTCACCGACGACCTGCCGGCGCCCAGCATCGACGCCTCCGACGGTGTCGTGCCGATCCCCATCGCCTCCGATGCGTACGCGGGCAAGCCCAATCCGCACGCGTGGATGAGCCCGCTCAACGTCGAGACCTACGTCGACAACATCGTCAAAGCGTTCATCCGCATCGACCCCGACGGCGCTCCGGCGTTCCGAGCCAATGCCGCCGCCTACAAGCAGAAGCTGCGCGACGTCCAGCACGACCTGGTCAGCTCGTTGCGCACCCTGCCCGCCAACGAGCGGGCCCTCGTGACCTGCGAAGGGGCGTTCTCCTACCTGGCCCGGGACACCGGCCTGACCGAGGCGTACATCTGGCCGGTGAACGCCGAGCAGCAAGCGGTCCCGCGCCAGGTCGCGGCGACCATCGACTTCGTGCGCGCCCAGCGGGTCCCGGCGGTGTTCTGCGAGTCCACCGTCTCCGACAAGGCAATGCAGCGCGTCGCGGCAGCGTCTGGCGCTCGTTTCGGCGGCATCCTCTACGTCGACTCGCTGTCACTGGCCGACGGTCCCGTGCCCACCTACCTCGACCTCATCCGTCACGACGCCCGCACCATCGTCGACGGCCTCACCGGGAGGAACGCACAGTGAGCGACGCCCTGCAAGTGCGATCGGCAACCGTGAGCTACGGCGAGGTCCACGCGCTCGACGACGTCAGCATCGACGTGCCGCGCGGCACCGTCTGTGCGCTGATCGGGATGAACGGTTCCGGGAAGTCGACGCTGTTCAAGACGATCATGGGCATGGTCACCCCGCAATCGGGCAGTGTCACGATCTGCGGGATGACACCCGCCGACGCACGGAAGAAGGGCGCCGTCAGCTATGTCCCACAGTCCGAGGACATCGACTGGACGTTCCCGTTGTCGGTGCGCGACGTCGTGATGACCGGGCGTTATGGGCATCTCGGCTTCACCCGACGGCCGCGGCGCGCCGATCGGGAAGCCGTCGCCGCCGCACTCGACCGCGTCGAACTCGCCGACCTCCAGCACCGACAAATCGGTCGGCTTTCGGGCGGCCAGCGCAAACGGGCGTTCGTCGCACGCGCCATCGCGCAGGACGCGCAGGTCCTACTACTAGACGAGCCGTTCGCCGGCGTCGACAAGCGGTCCGAGGCCTCGATCACCGCGCTGCTGCGCGAGGAGGCGGCAGCCGGTTCGACGGTCCTCATCTCCACCCACGACCTGCACTCGGTGCCCGACCTGGCCGATCAGGCGATCCTCCTGCATCGGCGGGTCCTCGCCCACGGCGATCCCGCGGAGGTCGTGATGCCCAACAACCTGGTACGGGCGTTCGGGCTGGACCCACTCGAACACCGGAGGGCACGACGATGAGCGGGCTGATCGAATTCTTCGCCGAGCCGTTCCGGTTCGGGTTCATGACCAACGCGCTGTTGGCGACGCTGATCGCGTCGACCGTATGTGCGCTGCTGTCGTGCTGGCTGGTGCTCATCGGCTGGTCGCTGATGGGCGACGCCGTGTCGCACGCGGTGCTGCCCGGCGTGGTGCTCGCCTACATCGTCGGAGCGCCGTTCGCGGTGGGGGCCGTCATCTTCGGCTTCCTCGCCGTCGCACTGATCGGCGCGGTGCGCGACCAGGGGCGGGTGAAGGAAGACGCCGCCATCGGGATCGTGTTCACGACATTGTTCGCGCTCGGCCTGGTGCTGATCTCGGTGACCCCGAGTCAGACCGATCTGAACCACATCATCTTCGGCAATCTGCTGGGCGTCTCCACGTCGGACCTGCTGCAGATCGCGATCCTCGGCGCCATCGTCGCCGCGGTGCTGATCCTCAAGCGCCGCGATTTCACGCTGTACGCCTTCGACCCCACCCACGCCTTCGCGATCGGCATGAACCCCCGGCTGATCGGCGCGACGCTGCTCGGGCTGCTGGCGCTCACTGCGGTCACTGCGCTGCAGGTCGTCGGGATCGTGCTGGTCGTCGCGATGCTCATCATCCCCGGGGCCACCGCGTACCTCCTCACCGATCGTTTCCGGACCATGCTGGTCCTCGCGCCGGCGTTCGCGGTGGCCTGCGGCATCGTCGGCCTGTACATCTCCTTCTACGCCAACACCTCGACCGGCGGCATGGTGGTTCTCACGCAGGGCGCACTGTTCTTCCTGGTCTACCTCTTCGCGCCCGGCAGAGGCGTGCTGACCGGATGGACGCGCGCCCGCGCCGATGCAGCGGGGCGCGGGCCGGAACCGGTCACAGGGGCCGACCTATACTCGGCGGGGTGACCACCGCGCACCGTGTCCCCGGCCCCGATCTTTTGGTGGCCGGGCGCTATCGACTGCACTCGCGCATCGGCGACGGTGGAATGGGCTCGGTCTGGCTCGCCAAAGACCAGTTGCTGCACCGTGACGTAGCTTGCAAACGCATCATCTCCCTCGAGGGACTGCCCGAGGAGAGTGCCGATCTGATCCGCAGCAAGGCGCTGCGCGAGGGGCGCATCGCGGCACGGTTGTCGCACGACAACGCCGTCGCCGTCCACGACGTGGTGATCGACTACGGAACCCCCTGGCTGGTGATGGAGTACGCCCCGTCGCGCAGCGTCGCACAGATCCTGCACACCGTCGGGACGCTGAGCTTCACCGATGCCGCACAGATCGGCGCGCAGCTCGCCGCCGCGATGGCACAGGCGCACGCCGCGGGGATCATCCACCGCGACATCAAACCCGGCAACATCCTGATCACCGGGAAGGGTCCCGACGCGGGGCACGTGAAACTCACCGACTTCGGCATCGCCTACTTCAAGCACGAGGAGGCCGAGCTAGACGACGATCTCGTATCCGGTACGCCCGCGTACTTCGCGCCCGAGGTGGCCCGCGGATCGGCGCCGGGCGAGGCGTCCGATGTGTACTCGCTGGGCGCGACGATCTACACGATGGTCGAGGGTGAGCCGCCGTTCGGCGTCTCCGACGACGTTCCCGCACTGCTGGACCGGGTTGCCCGTGCGCAGATCCGGCCGCCGGAGAAGGCGGGACCGCTCGAGCCCATCCTGTTGGCGATGCTCACCCCTGGACCGTCGAAGCGGCCGACGATGGCACAGGTGCGCGACCAGCTGGCCGGCCTCGGCGCCACGTACAACCACACCACGCCCGCGCAGGTCCTCGAAGGACGCATCCGCCGGGCCGACGGCGCGGTTCCGGTATGGGCGCTCACGACGCCGCAGGCACCGCGGCTGAGCACCGGGTCCTACGCGCGGTCCTCTTTGCCCGCACCGCCCCCGCCACCGCGCGCGATGCCGATGGCCTATCCCCCGCGCACCGCGACGTCGCGGCCGCCGGCCTGGCAGCGGCGGTTCCTGGCACACCGGACGCTGGCGATGTCGGCAGTGTCGGCGGCCGTGCTGGTGGTCGTGCTGATCTTGATCATGGCGCTGTAGAACGGCGGTCTCCGCGCTCTGCCTTGCCCACTCCGAGCGGCGATTCTCACCGTCGTCGGGGAGTCACTCCCACTCGATGGTGCCCGGCGGCTTGCTGGTCACGTCGAGGACGACGCGGTTGACCTCGGGCACTTCATTGGTGATGCGGGTGGAGATCGTCTCGAGCGCCTCGTAGGGCACCCGCGTCCAGTCGGCGGTCATGGCGTCTTCGCTCGATACCGGGCGCAGGACGATCGGGTGGCCGTAGGTCCGTGAATCACCCTGCACGCCAACGCTTCTCACATCGGCGAGCAGGACGACGGGACATTGCCAGATCTGACCGTCGAGACCGGCGGCGGTGAGTTCCTCGCGGGCGATGGCATCGGCGCGGCGCAGCAGGTCAAGACGGTCGGCAGTGACCTCGCCGACGATGCGGATGGCCAGTCCGGGGCCGGGGAACGGTTGGCGGGCGACGATCTCCTCGGGCAGGCCGAGTTCACGGCCGACGGCCCGGACTTCGTCTTTGAAGAGCAGTCGCAGCGGTTCGACGAGGCTGAACTCGAGGTCGTCGGGCAGACCGCCGACATTGTGGTGGCTCTTGATGTTCGCGGTGCCGCTGCCGCCGCCAGACTCGACGACGTCGGGGTATAGGGTGCCCTGCACGAGGTACTCGACCTTTTCCCCCGTTGCCGCGCGCTCGCCGAGGACTTCACTCACCGCGCCCTCGAAGGAGCGGATGAACTCGCGGCCGATGATCTTGCGCTTGGCCTCCGGGTCGGACTGCCCGGCGAGTTCGGCGAGGAACGTGTCAGCGGCATCGACGGTGACCAGCCGCGCGCCCGTCGCGGTCACGAAGTCGTTCTGGACCTGTTCACGCTCACCGGCGCGCAGCAGGCCGTGATCGACGAAGACACAGGTCAGCCGGTCGCCGATGGCGCGCTGCACAAGGGCGGCCGCCACCGCGGAGTCGACACCACCGGAGAGGCCGCAAATGGCCAGGCCGTCGTCGCCGATCTGTTCGCGAACCGACGCGACGAGGGATTCGGCGATGTTGGCCGCGGTCCACGTCGGCTTCAGTCCGGCGATCTCGTAGAGGAAGCGGGTCAGCACTTCTTGGCCGTGCGGGCTGTGCAGGACCTCGGGGTGGTACTGGACGCCGGCCATCTTGGCGTCGGGGTTCTCGAAGGCGGCGACCGGCGCCCCCGGTGTCGAGCCGGTGACTGCGAACCCGTCGGGTGCGACCCGCACGGCGTCGTTGTGGCTCATCCACACCGGCTGCGTCTCGCCGAGGCCGCCGTGCAGGATGCCACCGGAGCAAGCCAACATGGTGCGGCCGAATTCGCGCCCGCCGGTGTTGGCGACGGTGCCGCCCAGTGCCTGCGCCATCGCCTGGAAGCCGTAGCAGATGCCGAACACGGGGACGCCGAGCTCGAGGATGGCCGGGTTGAGCGTTGCCGCGTCCTCCGCGTACACCGACGCCGGCCCACCGGAGAGGACCAGCGCGGCCGGGTTCTTGGCCTGGAATTCCTCGATCGGGGCGTCGTGGGCGATCACCTCGGAGTAGATCCGCGCCTCGCGCACGCGCCGCGCGATGAGCTGCGCATACTGCGCGCCGAAGTCGACGACGAGGACGGGACGCGGGCTGTCGGTGGCGGTGTTGGGCACGGGGTCGAGTCTAGTGGGGGCTCACGCGTGCCGCCCCAGAGGCGTCGCGCCGCCCCTCACCATTTCGTCAACGCGGCAGCGATCGAGGTGGGATAGACGAAACCGTGCCAGGTTGAGCAAGAGTTGGCGTTAGGGCGTCGCGCAGGCATCACATGACGCTGTGGCCGCACGCCTGCCGCCACCGAAGACGCTTCCATGCTGCCCCGACTCAAGGTCGGGGATCACGCTCATCGACGATGCCAACGTGATCTCGGTGGGCTCGCTTCAATGCTGCCCAGACTCGACGTCGGGGTGACGGAGGCCACTTCCGTCGACGAACTGATCGCGAACCTTCGCGAAACACATCGCCGCCGCCCGCGATTGCAGCAGGAGTTCGACCGCGCTCGTCTGCCGTAGCTACCTATCGCCCGCGATAGCCACTCGCGTCGAACTAACCGAAGGAGCTCCGCGGCCCCCGCTTGCGTTCCGCGGAACGCCTCATCCACCCCAGCCGTACCTTCGGTGACAGCCAGCCCCGTGGTCAGCGGAGATGCCTTCATCTCCTTGTCGCAGCCATCTGCTGATGTACGGTAAGCAGCCGTACGCAGGCAAGACGAGGAGTCCAATGACCTCAAACAAGACGAGCCGCATCGAGGTCCGCGCCGAGGAAGAATTGGTGGAGCTGATCCGCCGGGCAGCGCATGCCGTTCACGAACCTACGTCGGAGTTTGTCCGCAAGGCCGCCCTCCACCGCGCGGACATCGTCTTGCGGGACGAGCTCCTCACCGTGATGCCCGCCGTCCAATTCGAGGAGATGACCTCGACGTGTGCGCCTACTTCGCGATCTGCCCCACCGAGGTCATCCGACACGACGACGGGCTCGGCCGCAGTGCGTCGGGAGGCCATTCACGGATTCCCGGCTATCTCCTCGCCCGACTCGCCCTCGACCGCTCAATCCACGGCCACGGACACGGGGGCCAGCTCATCCTCGACGCCATTGGGCGCATCGTCGCCGCAGCGGATGTTGCCGGCGGACGGCTCATCGTCGTCGACGCGATCGATGACGAAGCCCGCCGCTTCTACCTTCGCTTCGGCTTCACCGCCGTCGCAAACCGGCCCGACCGACTGGTGCTCCGAGTCTCCCAGGCTGCTGCGTCGATCAAAGTCACACCGTAGGTCGGGCCGGCCGATGGAACCGGTCGACGTTCTGGTGCGTCTAATCAGGTATGAGTCGCCGTCCGTTCATCGCTGCATCTCCAGTCAGACTGATAGTCCCGGTCGGTGATATCATCGTCGCCAGAGGTGATATCGGTGACTGACATCCTGATCCGCAATATCGATGACGACGACCTTCAGCACATCGACGCCATGGCGGTCGAGCTGGGACTCTCCCGTAGCGAACTGCTTCGACGGGAAGCCAAGGAACTGGCACGCCGGCATGCTCTAAGTCGGGTGACGATCGATGAGATTCGACGTTCGGTGGACTTGGCCCAAGGCGTCCTCGACGAGGAACTCATGAAGCAGGCGTGGGGCTGGTCAGGTGGCTGAGCAGACAGCCTGGCTGATCGACAAGTCTGCATTCGTGAGACTCCGACGCTCGCCCGACGAAGCGGGTTGGGCGAATCGCATACAGCGAGGTCTCGTATCAATAGCCACGCCGACGCTCCTAGAGATCGGGTACTCCGTCCGGAATGCTGAAGAATGGACGCAATTCCAGTCCCTGCCGCCAATCGCTGCAATGCCGAAGGCACCAACCTCAGTACACGTGGACCGCAGGGCGCTGGAGGTGCAGGGCATGCTCGCCCAGCGGGGTCAGCACCGGGCCGCGAAGGTTCCCGACCTCCTGATCGCCGCCATCGCCGAGTTTGCCGGTCTCACTGTCCTGCATGTGGACAAGGACTTCGATCTGATTGCCGAAGTCACCGGCCAGCCGACCGAGCGCCTCGCGGGAGACTTCTGATTCTCCGGCGCGATCGACGCCAACCG
>CAZVVS010000078.1:0-15376 GCA_964630585.1 uncultured Gordonia sp. | reverse complement strand
TAGCGGCGTGTGGTCGGCTTCCCCGGCGACTGCTCCTTCGGCATGACTCCATCCTCGTTTCCAAGGTCGGGAGCCTCCGGGATTTCCAGGGCGATTCATACGACAACGAGTTACACCGTTAAGTTGACAGTCTCGCCGGGCACAAAAAAAGCCGGGAAGACCCGGCTTCGACGCGCGCAAGCAAGCGCGCCCTTTCATGGTCAAACCATGAAAAGCTCAGTCCAGCAGTCGATTTGAATGTCTGGACAACTTAGGGAATCGGCATTGAGTACCTGGTGATGGGTGAACCGGTCACCAGGTGTCGGGGAAGGTCGCGCAATAGCGGGACTGGATATGGGCACAGTCGTGCTGTTGGCATTTGTGCGGCAATCGTAACCCGCCGTCAAAAGCAGCTGGGCGGTGAAGATCTCTGCGGGGAACGTGCTGACGCTAACCGGATTTTGGGCGCACTAACGGCACGTCATTCACTGTACTCGCAGGTAGCTGCGCCCGTTTGGAAGCAAGCACCCGGCGTGTCGGCCTCGGTGTCATCAGAGCTGAAGGTCCGCTCGAATGCCCACGTGCACGCGACGCCACCACTCACTGCGGCGATCTGCGGTGTTCTTCTGCCACCACGTGATCAGCACTCCACCGATCTGCGACCAACCCGACGATCAACGTCACCCACGCTTGTGCAGGCATCCGCCCGTTTCCTCACTGTCCGCAACCTTCTGAACCCGTTGATTGGGACAGTAGAGACCGATGGTGCAAACCTGTATCAGCAGTAATTACGGATATACGGAAATCAGTATCTCAGTACATACGGAGCTGTCAGCCACTATGCCTCCCCTCGCAAGGCGGAGGTTCCGTACTGAACTACTGATCTACTGAAGTACGGATCTCAGTATATGCTGACCGAGTACGCACACAGCCCCGTATCTAACGACTGGATGTATATGGCGCCCCTTCTGACGATCGTTGTGGCCAACCTCAAGGGCGGTTCAACGAAGACCACCACCGCGGCCTTCATCAGCCACGCCCTGTCCGAAGCTGGCTTATCTGTTCTAGCCGTGGACGCTGATGGTGAGAACGAATCGCTCTTGTCCTGGTCTGAGGCAGGGGAGTGGTCAATCCCCGTAATCGGCATGCCCGTCACCGATCTCTACCGCAAGCTTCCTGGAGTAGTGGGGGACCGGTACGACGCAGTGGTAATCGACACTCCGCCAATGAAAGAGCGGCGCGGTGTTGTTGCGTCGGCCGTCCGTATCGCGACTCATGTGCTGGTCCCCATGGCGCCGACCGGAATGGAGTACGCCCGGATACCGGCAATTCGCGAGCTTGTCGATGATGCTGGAGCCCTAGCCGCCGACCCGCCCGAGCTCGCTGTCGTACTAACGCGCACGGTGTCTAACGCCGCCAGTACCGAGGTGTATCGCCAGATGCTCACTGACGACGGCGTGCACGTCCTTGGCCCAACGGTTGGTCGCCTAGAACGGTTCGCCCAAGCATTCGGTTTGCCGATCACCAACGCGGCCACGACCGCATACGGCGACATCGCCGCAGAACTTTTGGGTGTCACAGCTCAGTAAGTACTGACGTACTGAAATACGGATATCGTTCTGAAGAGGGAGAATGCTGTGGCCACCGCCGCCGAAAAGATCAAAGCTAACGCTGAACGGCTACGTCAAAAACCGCCGACCGCGTCGGCTGCCCCGGCAGAAGATGTTGCGCTTTCTGCCGAACCAGCCGCCCCTCTTGCCATTCGGAGCCAGCCGGTCGTCCGACAAAAGACGGTACGTCGCACAGTTGATTTGTCTCCCACTGCCCATCGCGGGCTCGACGGTTGGCAGCGTGCCACCGCTGATCACTTGGGCCTAGCCCGCGTCACCGGCCAAGACGTTCTAGCGGCGCTCGTCGACCGCCTTTTGGCTGATACCGACCTGAGTGCTCAGATCGTGCAAACCATCGCGGAGCGGCGGTCGTAGGAGTCGTTCAGTAGCGAGCGACCATAGGGGCCGGGCCGCCCCGGGGCCAAAGAACGCTGCACCGACTCCGTCCCTGTTGGGGGCGGTTTCAGTTGTCGACCTCCGCCGGATGTCAACGCGCGCAATCGCATGTAGCCGAATCGGCACTCCGCCCACCCATTGCATGCCCGCCGATCAATGTCAGGTCGCGTGGGAACGGTTCGGCGTGTCGCGAATCAGATTCGCCCGCACTGCTGCAAGGCTGTGGTCATGGGCCAACCGCATAAGGGCGAACGAGTGCTCTTGCAAACCCGACCGCATCGCGAGGTCTGGGAAGCCGTTCACGTTGCGGCCCACGCCGCCGGTATGTCCGTGAGCCAATATCTGGCCGATGTTCTTGCCGAGCATGTCGGGCGACCAGACCTTGTCCGGGAGCTTGGGCGGAACGAGGAGGTCTTGCCGCTGGCGATGTGAGTAGTTAGCGCTGGCTGGGACTGCCGGCAACCTCACAACTCAATAAACGGCGGACGTACCCCCGAATAGACGAAAACCCTCGGCTAGGCCGAGGGTTCGTCTGAACCGAGTTAGCAGCTCGGTTCGGTGGTGCTTTCGCACCTTCCCCGAAGGGACTGTCTTGGTGGACAGCTCTCACGGTAGCGCACGTCTGTCTGCAGTTCTAGATGGCGCGCACCGTGATTTATCGAATCGTCATCTCCGCCCACGTAGCTACCGCGGCTGCACCGCGGCTCGACCGCGCCGCGGGGTGGTCCGTACCCGTCCGACACGGGCGGTGCAGCTGGTGTCCTCGGCCGGACACCACAGGGTCCCGGTTACCAACCCCCATGTCGCGCGTGTGCCGGGGATCGTGTTGGAGTTGGGGGAGCGGGCTTTCGCGGGTGTGCCGTGCTGGTCCGGGCGGGCGGAGCGGTGGACGGTGTTCACCGTGCCGATCGCCTACGACCTGCGGTACGACACTCACGTGCGTCCGGTACTGGGGGGCAACCAGGTCAGCCGCACAGCCGTCCTGAAAGTCGCGCAGGCCCGCGCACGCTACGCCGAGTACGGCACCGGGCGCGGCAGCCGGCCGTCCAATGAGCGGTTGGCCGCGGACACCGGCTACAGCGTGCGCACGGTGCAGCGCGCCGATGTGGCGTTGCGGCTGTTGGGGGTGGCCACCGAGGTGCTGCGCGGGCGCCAACGCACCCGCACCGAACGGTTGGCGTCGTGGCGGGTGGGTGACCGTGGCCGCGGTTGGGCCTCGGTGTGGGCGTTGCACGACGACGCGGAGTTGGCCCGCCAGGTATCAGCGCTGTCACCCCATCCCGGAGGGTCTTCTGTTAGATCTCCTTCCTCTCGTAGAAAAGTGGTTACTACCGGTGGGCGCCGCCCTGCGGGCGTGGAAAAGCCGGCCTGGAGGTCGGGGGGTGGCCCGGATCCGGGGGGGACGCGGTTGGCGGTGGCGTGGCGGGCCGATCGGGACAGCCCGCGGTGGGCGCACCGACACACCCCGCAGGCATGGGCGCGGCTGCTGGCCGGCCCGGCCCGACACCGGTGGACTCCGCGGGATCTCAACGCGTTGGTCCGCGACTGGATCGGCGTGAAAGGCACCTTGCCCGACAGCCCGCACCGGCCGATCGGACTGTTGGGGGCGATGCTGGCCTGGCATGGCGATGACACCGCCCGACCGGCGGCGCTCGACGACGCCCGGGAGGCCGAAGAACTCGCCACTGCCCGGGCCCGGATCACCGCCGCCCGCGCCGACCACGCTCGCGTCGTGGCGGCACGGTCCGCGGGCCGCGCGGCGGTCGGCGGACCGGGACACACCGCCGCGCGGGAAGTGGCCGCGACGATCGCCGCCCGCGCCCTCGAGCGGCGCACCCAGATCGTGGCCGCCGACACCGCCCGCCACGACGCCGCGGTGCGCGCCGCCCGCGGCCTGAACCCCGACGGTGGGAACACCGAACAGCACCGCTGAGAACGCGCTCAGCCGCACCACTGCCGTGCCCGGCCGACGCTGTCCGCCACGCACGCCACCGGACGGCTGGGGGTGTGGACTCAGGTGAAGCGGTAAGGCACATCGAGTGGGATCCACGCGAGATCCACGGAGGTGCTGTCGTTCGGCTGGTCGCCGGTGATCAGCCAGTGCATCAGTGCGGTGGCCGCCGGGCCACGGTGACCGATCAGCAGGTCGGTCACCGCCGCCTCGACCCGTGACCTACTCATGGCCATCCCGTCCGTGCGTGGTGGTGCTGTGCGGTGCGCTCACGCCACCGGGTGCTCAGCCACATCTCGACCAGCTCGGCGCGGACGCCGGCCTGGGCGGCCCAGCTGTGCAACAGATGGCAGTAGCGGGTGTAGCGCGCCCAGGTGAACCGGGCGGCCACCGGGTCCTCGGTCCAGCCAAGGTGGATCAGGGAGGCCACGGCGTGTTGGTCGAGCAGCTGCGGGCGCATCACACCGTGCGCGGTGGTGTCGGTGTGGTGGGTGGCCCAGCAGTACAGCGACACCACGGTGGGCCCGACGCCAGGGGTGTGCGGCCAGCCCGACCACCGGCGCCGGGGGGCGGCGGCGGGAATCGCCTGCCACGGTGTGTGCCGGCATGCCGCCAGGGCGGTGGTGATCGCGTCGAACTCGTGTTCCGGCCGTGCCGGGGTGGAGACGTCGGGGAAGGTTCGGCGGCGGTCGCGGTGAGAGTGCCCCGACAGCCACGCCGCGGCCCGGTACAGCACGCCCAGCTCGGGTGATCCGGGCGCGGTCACTGTGTCGGTGTGAAGGTCGGCGGTGAGGTCCGCGCGGCGCAAGTACCCGACGCCGTGATCAGTCGGTGCGCCGTCGGCGTCGCGGCCGACGATCCGGGCCGGAATCGCGTGCCGCTCGAGGCGGCGGTTCCACCAGTCCAGATCCACCGGGGCCATGTCGTCACACACGCTCACCCCGTAGTCCTGCTCACGACACCACACCACGCATTCCCCAGGCATCTCCAACCCCACCTCACTATCACCGTCCACACCCCCAGTGTGTCCCCACCCACCGACAAATCCTTCACACCTCATAGATCATTGGCACATTTGCACAAGGTTTGTGCGATGCTGGTGGTGCCGTCCGCTGGTGGGCTTGTGAACCCCGATTTCCGCGGGTCCCGGCGGGCGGCCCGGACAGGGTGGGGGTGGTGTGGGTGTTGACGATCGCGAAGTTGTCGTTGTGGTCGGTGAACTACTACAACGACACCGCCCGCGCGGTCGGACAGGCCGCCCGGGACGCCCAGGCCGCGGGTGGTGGGTTGGCGGAATACTACGCCGAACGCGACACCCGAACCCCGGTGTGGACGTGCGCCGGGGACGCCCGGACGGTCGCCGGCTTGGTGGGGTTGACCGACGCGCAGCGGGCCGGTGGGGATGCCGATCCCGACGTCGTCGCGCGCTGGTTGGACGCCGGGGTCGCCCCCTCGGGGGAGTGCGGAAGGTCCCACGGCAAGCGCGGTGTGCATGGGTTCGACTTGACGTTCTGCGCCCCGAAATCGGTGTCGTTGGTGCGCGCGTTCGGCGGCGACGTGGTCGACAAGGCGGTGTCGGCGGCGCACCACACGGCGATCACCGAAGCGCTGGAGTACCTGTCCGATCATGCCGGGTACACCCGGGTGCACAACCCGATCACCGGGTGCAAGGATCTGCAGAAACTGCCCGGGTTGGTGGCCGCGGCCTATCAGCACGAGACGTCGCGGGCGGGGGATCCGCACCTGCACACCCACGTCCTGGTGCCCAACCGCCAAGCCCGCGCGGATGGCCGGTTGGTGTCGGTAGACGGGACCAGTTTGTTCCACGAATCCCGGGCGGCGGGGATGGTGTATCAGGCCACGTTGCGCCATGAGTTGCACCGTCTGGCGGGGGTGGAATGGGGCCCGGTGAACCCCGAGACGGGGATGGCCGAGATCGCCGGCGTCGACCCCAACAACCTGGCGGCGTGGTCGCAAAGGTCCTCGCAGTTGCGGGCGTGGGCGGCGAACAATCTGACCGTCGTCGACACCGCCACCGGCCGCAAGAAGGGGCTGTCGCAGGGGCAGTTGGCGGCCGCCCAGAAGGCCACCAGACCGGTCAAACCGGAGTCGTTGTCGTGGGCGGAACTGCGTGCTCAGTGGGCGGCGGATGGGCGTGGGTTTGGGGTGGACCGCGCCGCGCAACGCGAGGCGCGGGCGGTGCGGGAAGCCGCGGCCGGCCGCGCGGCGGCGCGGGTGGCGCGCCGCGGCGGGGTGGTGGTGGACCGCCAGGCGGTGGCGGCGATGGTCGCCCGCGCGGACAAGGCCGCGTTGACCCGCGCGGACCTGGTGGAGGTGATCGGCGCGCAGCTGCCCCTGATGGCCGACACCCCTGGCGTGGCCGCGGCGGGTGGCGCGGACGGCTCGGTGGGGGATGTGGTGATGCCGCGCCAGGTCATCGAGGAGTGCGTCGACGCGGTCGCCATGCGGTTGAGCGGGCCGCGGTTGGCGCACCAGCGAGAGGGGTCCGAACGGTTCACCGTGGACCTGATCCTGGCCGAGGAACGCCGGGTGTTCGACCTGGTCGACCAGACCAGCCTGCGCAACGCGTGCTGGGTCCGCGAGTTCGACACCCCCGAGGCATTGGGGCTGTCGGCGCAGCAGCACGCCGCGGTGACCGCGATCGCGGCCAGCCCTCAGTTGGTGCAGCCGTTGTCAGCACCGGCCGGCGCCGGAAAGACCACCTCCATGCGCGCCCTGCGGACCTTGGTGGAACGTCAGCGTCGGGGCACGGTGATCGTGATCGCCCCGACCGGGAAGGCCGTGGACGTCGCCGTCGCCGAAGGTGCTGCGAGCGAGGGGTTCACGATGCACGCCGCGCTGGCGCGGTTGGCCGACGGGCGGCTGACGTTGGGTCCGTTCGACGTGGTGGTGGTCGACGAAGCCGGGATGGTCGGCACCCATCAGTGGCGCGCTCTGCTCACCCACACGACCGGGGCGGGGGCCAAGACGGTGATGGTCGGTGACCCGCATCAGTTGGCGCCGGTGAAGGCCCGCGGCGGGATGTTCACCCAACTGTGCGAGGAGCTGCCCTGGGCGCAACGCTTGTCGGAGGTGTGGCGCATGCACGACCCCGGTGAGCGGTCGGCGTCGCTGGCGTTGGGGGCGGGTGGGCCGGCCCCGGTGCGCCGCGCGATCAGCTGGTACCGCGATCAGGACCGGCTGCACTGTGGGGATCAGGTCACCATGGCCGCCGACGCCCTGCACGCCCACCAGGTCGACGTCGCCGCCGGGCGGGATGCGTTGTTGATCGCCGACACCACCGAGACCACCGACGCCCTCAACCGGCGCATCCACGACCAGATCACCGAACAGCGGACCCGTACGGGCCGCGACACCACCACCGTCACCGCCGCGCGCGGACACCAGGTCGGGGTGGGGGACGTCGTCCTGACCCGACTCAACGACGCGACCATCGAGGTGCGCGACCGGGCCGACGTCACCCAGCGCCTGCCCGAGGCTCCGGTCCGTAACGGGCAGCGCTGGCAGGTCCTCAAAGTCGACGACACCCCCGATCATCCGCGCATCGCCGCCCGACGACTCGGCGACGGCGCGGTCACGGTCCTCGAGGGCGACTACCTCAAAAAGCAGGTGCAGCTCGGCCACGCGATCACCGTGCACTCGGCCCAAGGGGTCACCGCCGACAGCTGTCGCGCCGTCATCGGTGACACCACCACCCGCAACCTGGCCTACGTGGCGATGACCCGCGGCCGCGACACCAACGAGGTCTACCTCTACGAACGCACGATCACCGAAGCCGACCACCACCGCGACCACCCGGCACCCGACGAGGCAGGGGTGCACGTCGCCCAGCGCGGTGGGGCCGTCCAGGCCGCCCGGATGATGCGGCAGATCGTCGGGCGCGACGAACCCGCCCGCACCGCCCACCGCACCGCCGCCGACACCCCGGCCGAACTCCTGCCCGAGCTGGTGGCCAACCTGGTCGCCGAACACCACTCGGCGGTCACCCGACGGCACGTCGACTATCAGAAAAGTCAACGCGCCCAACGAGATCGGACGTTGGACCGCAGCCGCGGACTAGACCGTGACCGCGGCCGGGAACGCGATCGCGGTTATGACCTGAGCCTCTGATGCTCAAGAGTCTTCCCGCTGCTTTGGTGAGAGGTAAGTGGGCTTCGGTGCACCCCATGTCGCTCGTCACCGCACCTGGTGATGGTCATCGCTTTCGTCGTTGCCGGGAGTGACCGACACCTGCAGCCAAGTGCTTCAGGATTCAGGGAAGCGGGCCGTTGTGAACATCGAAGGCGCGACGGCGTGCGTCGAGTGAGCACTATTGCGCGGCGTGAGCAATCCTGCGTGGTGAGCATTCCCTGATGAGGCTTTCGAGGTTCTGCTGCACGCGTTCGGGGGCGATGCCCACCGATGGTGAGTACAGCATGATGTGGTCGAGAACGCCTTCGTAGCGCGTGAGCCCGACGCGGACGTCGTCGGCGGTTCCGGCGACGCCCATGGTGTCGATCATCTCCTCGGACACCGCGGCGAACATCGTGGGGAAGTCGCGTCGGGCGAAGGCTTCCCGGATGGCTCTGCCCTCGGTGGCGAAGCCGTTCACGTCGAGCACGGTTTCGTAGGACTTGACCGAAGCGTAGAACGCGATCTGTTGCGCCAGTTCACGTCTGGCGACCTCGGCGTCGTCGTGGATGGCGCACATGACCATGGAGACGACTTCGACGTCACGGGGGTCGCGGTCGGCGTGCGCGGCGCCCTTGGCGATGGCGGGGCGGACGATCTCCTGGACGTAGGTGGTGGTGAACAGGGGGTGGCCGGCCAGGCCGTCGGCCACCCGCCCGGCTGTCTCGCACATCCGGGGGCGCACACCGGCGGTGATGATCGGGATCGCGCGGCTGGGTGGTTGTACCTCACCGGTGGGGGTGAGGTGCATCGTGTAGAAGCGGCCGTCGTGGTGGATCGGGCCGTCGTGCAGGTTCCAGATGCGGCGCAGCAGACCGACGAGTTCTTCCATGCGCAGCGCGGGTGCGGCGGTGTCGGATACGCCGTGCCAGTCGCTCATCATCCGTTTGGTGCCGTTGCCGATGCCGAGTACCAGTCGTCCGTCGGAGAGTTCGTCGAGGTCGCGTGCTTCGGTGGCCAGCACCAGGGGGCTTCGTCCGATCCCGTAGAGAATGGAGGACCCGATCCGGCAGTTCTGTGTGCTGTTGGCCATCGCGGCCATGGAGATGGACCCAGAGCGGGAGTAGAACTCCGAGGCCCAGGCGGCGTCGAACCCGGCCGCGTCGGCGGCCTGGGCGGTCCGGGCCAACGACGGCAGATCCGCGCCGAGGACCGAGAGGCCGTAAGTGCTCATGCTCGGTCTCCTCGGCGCGGGCGTAGTCCGTCGAACATGACGGCTCTAAGGGTTCCGGCGACCACCGTCTCGTCGAGAGGCTGGTCTGCGACCAGGTACATGAGGGCGTTTATCGTGACCGCGCCGAACAGCGCCATGGAGGCGGATCGTGGATCTGGCTGGGCGACAAGGGATCCGTCGCGGGCGCCTGCGACCAGCAGTGCTTCGACGGGTTGCTGGTAGGCGGTGTTGATCATCTCGGCGATGACCGGCATCCGGGCCGCGCGTCCCAGTTCGCCGATGAGTGCCCGACAGACCGCTGGCCGCTGCGCCATCGCCCGCAGTTGTGCGCCGATGACGAGTTCGAGGCGTTCGGCACCGGTGCCGTCGGTGTGCACGATCGCCGCCACAGCATCGGCGATGTCGGTGAGGAGGTCTTCGAGTAGATACGCGAGGATCTCCTCCTTGCCCGTGAAGTAGTAATACAGCGTCGCTTTCGGCACGCCGGTCACCGCGGCGACGTCCTCGATCTTGGAGTCGTTGAGCCCTTTTTCGGCGAACAGGTCCGCCGCTGCGGGGAGCCGGTCAGCGATCTGACGTGGAATCTTGCGCATTGCCCAATCCCGTTCTTCAAGTTTAGACTCCGAGTCTAAACCCTTGCTTCATGGCGGTGGGAGGTCCTCGTGGTCGCGGTGCCCATGCGGTATGACCCGTTCGACGCCTCGATACTCGAAGACCCCTATCCGACGTACCGCGTGTTGCGCGACGCGGCTCCGGTATACCGCGCGCAGGATTCGCACACCTGGGTGTTGAGCCGGCACGCCGACGTCCAAGCCGCGGCCTTGGATCACGGCACCTACTCCTCGGTGGACGGGATCTTCCCCACCCCGCCGGGATCGGACTTCATCGGGTCGTTTCTGCCGATGATGATCGTGATGGACCCGCCCCGACACGACCAGCTGCGCGCCCTGGTGAGCCGGGCGTTTACCCCCCGCAGGGTCACCGGCCTTCAGACCACCATCACGCGGATGGCGGCGGAGTTGTTCGAACGCCTCGACGAGGGGTCGGGGTCGGCCGATTTCGTGACCGACTTCGCCGCCATCCTGCCCGCCGCGGTGATCGCCGATCTGTTGGGCGTTCCCGCCACCGATCATGATCAGTTCCGATCGTGGTCGAGCCAGCTGGTGCAGGTCGACGTCACCCACGGTCACACCAGCGACGCGCTGGCCGCGGCCGCGTCGATCTACGCTTACTTCACCGATTTCCTCGCCGACCGCCGCCACAATCCCCGCGAGGACCTGATGTCGGCGTTGGCGAACGCCACCGTGGACGGGGTCGGGCTCACCGACGAGGAGGTCCTCGGCTTTTGCGCGCTGCTGCTGGTCGCGGGCTACGAGACCACCACCAACCTGCTGGGGAACGCCGCGGTCGTGCTGGCCCAGCATCGACAGGCACGTCGCCGACTGGTCGCCGATCGCACGCTGCTGGTACCGGCGGTGGAGGAGTTGTTGCGTTATGACTCACCCGCGCAGGGGCTTTCGCGAACCCTGACCCGTGACGTCGTTCTTCACGACACGACGATGCGCCGCGGAGAGAAGGTGCTGCTGCTGTTCGGCTCGGCCAACCGCGACGAGCGTGTCTTCCCCGATCCGGACGTGTTCGACATCGATCGCACCTGCGAACACCAGGTGGCCTTCGGTCGCGGTGTCCACTTCTGCCTGGGTGCGGCACTGGCGCGGATGGAGGCTCGGACCGCCCTGAATGCGTTGCTGGACAAAGTGCCCGACTGGGAGGTCGACCTGGAGTCTGCGCGTCGTCTGCGGTCCGGGCCGATCCGGGGCTTTACGTCGCTGCCCATCATGTGGGCCGCACCGGTCTAGCCCGTGCCCCTGTCCGACGGCCTCGACGATCCGTCCCTTCCCGCGCAGGCCACCCGCAATCCCACGGGCAGCCCGAAGTGGACGCTGGGGGTGTCGTGCCTGTCGGTGGCACTGGTCTTCGGCACCAGCCAGGCCGCGATGGCGCTGTCGGCGATCACCGCGGTCGGATCGCAGATTGACACGTCTACAGAATCGAGCACTCCGTGAGCGAGGCGCTGAGCGGTGAGCCGGTGCGGTTGCCGCCGCACACTCCCACCTGCATGGGGTGCGGCCCCGACAATCCCCACGGCCTGCAGATGGAGGTGTTCCGATCCGGGCAGCAGGTCTACACCGACCTGGTTTTCGACGAACGGCACGGCGGGGCACCGGGTCTCGCGCACGGAGGTGCGATCGCCGCGGCGTGCGACGACTTGTTCGGCTTCACCCTGTGGATCGTCGGAACCCCGGCGGTCACCCGCAACCTGGCCGTCGGCTACCGCGTGCCGGTGCCGTTGCATCACCCCCACCGCATCGTCGCGCGCGTCGACAGCCGCGAGGGGCGAGCCCTGCACGTCAGTGCGACCGGGATCGGGCAGGACGGCATCGTGCGCTTCACCGCCACGGCGATGTTCGTTGCCGTGGACGTCGAGCACTTCGCCGCCCACGGCGACCTCGGCGCGTTCGGTGACATGCTCGAGCGTTTCGCTGGAGCACGACCGTCGGCCGATGACAGAGAAGGCGAGGATTGACAGACGATGGTGACCACGACGTTCGCGCACTTCGACGCGCAGATCGCCGACCAGCTGCTCCACGCGGCGAACACGGCGGGCGGACTGTCGACGTTCCTGAATTTTCGACACACCGCACTCACCGCGGGTCGGCTGGTGGCGGAGATGGATACCCGCGAGGACCTGCTGACCCCGTTCGGCAATCTGCACGGCGGGTGTTTGTCGGCGATGGTCGACCATTGTCTCGGGGTGGTGTTCTACCCCGTCATTCCGGCGGGATCGTGGGTCGCGACCACCGAGTTCAAGTTGAACCTGCTCAGACCCGTGTCCAGCGGGGTGTGCGTCGCCATTGCCGACATCGTGTCGCTGGGCAAACGCAGCGGGGTGGCGCGCATCGACATCACCAACGGCCACAAGGCCGTATGCGCCGCGCAGGGCACCGTCACGATCGTGAGCACCGCAGGCAACGCATCGTGACTTCGGTCGTGCAGCATCGGGTCCGGACCGGAGACGGGATCACCCTTGCCGCCGAGTACTACCCCCACGACGGTGATCGTCCCGTCGTGTTCCTCCTGCACGGCGGCGGTCAGAACCGGCACGCGTGGACCACCTCAGCGCGCCGGCTCCAGTCGCGCGGATACTCGGTGGTGGCCTATGACACCCGCGGTCACGGCGACAGCGACTGGGATCCGGCCGGGCGCTACGACGTCGAGCGACTTGCCACCGACCTGCTCGCCGTCCGTGACCACTTCAGCGCCAATACCCCGCCCGCCGTCGTCGGCGCATCGCTGGGGGGAATGACCGCCCTGGGCGCGCACCTGCTCGCATCCGGGGCGTCGTGGGCGGCGGTGATCCTGGTCGACGTCACCCCGCGGTTGGAGTTCGAGGGTGCCCGTCGCGTCGTGACGTTCATGGCCGCCCACCCCGACGGCTTCGCCACCCTCGGCGATGCCGCCGAGGTGATCGCCGCCTACAACCCGCATCGCGCGCGCCCCGAGAACCTCGACGGCCTGCACAAGGTGCTTAGGCAGCGTCCCGACGGTCGCTGGGTGTGGCGATGGGACCCGGCGTTCGTCCACTCCAACTTCGACTTCCTGCGCGACGGCGCGGCCGCGGGCACCGAGCAGTTCGACGCGATCAGCCATCTGCTGATTGACGGAGCCCGACGCGTCACCGCCCCAACACTTCTCGTCCGCGGGCTGCTGTCCGACGTGGTCTCCCAGGCCACCGTCGAGGAGTTCACCCACCTGGTCCCGCACGCCGAAACCGTCGACGTGTCCGGCACCGGTCACATGATCGCCGGGGACGACAACGACGCCTTCACCGCCGCGGTCACCGACTTCCTCGACCGCTGCACTCTCTAGACCGCGCCACTGCACCGCTCGGGCACGCTGCCCACGCTTGGGCGACGCGGCCAGTTCGGTGACGTGTTCAGTCTGTAGAGTTTCTGCGCCGTCGGCTGGCTACGTGTCCAAAATCGTTGCTGCACTGACTATTTCGCCGCGCATCACTCATCCGACATGTCGAGCGGTGGTGGACTACCACCACGTCAGCTCTCGAGAAGCTTTGCTTTTCCACGCAGCAGTTCCCCGGCCCGCTGTCAGCAGCCGAGTTCCCCTCCGGCGGCGACGATGATCTCAACGGCGGCCGGTACTGATATCGCCAAGTCCTTCGAGACCATCTCAATGGCGTCAGAGGATGGATGGCCGCTGTGGGTCAGCTGGCACACCTTGTAGCCCTCGGTCAGCAGTTGTTGAGCTGTCAGATACGCCAGCCTGCTCTGAAGTCGCTGGAGGTAGCCGGCCTCATCGGCGACCGCAGTGGGCGCGGTCGCGACCCCGATGCCCACAGCGATGGCCAGCAGGGCTACATGGACGGCTCGTGGACGCCGGTTCCGCCGCAGCGATGTCCGCGTCGACCCCACACGGACATCGCCTGCTGCGGTAGGTCGGGACGAGTGAGCACAGGCAACGCGGTCGTTCATGAGGTCCGTCTCTGGGGGGTGGTGGGGCGGTGGGGCCACCAGCTGGCCTCGCGGAGCAGGACGGCGATGGCGGGGACGGTGAGGGTGCGCACGACGAAGGTGTCCAGCAGCAGACCGCAGCCGATGATGAATCCGGCTTGGATCATGATGGCGATGGAGCCGACCATCAGGCCCAACATGCTGACCGCGAAGATGATGCCGGCCGAGGTGATCACCGACCCGGTGCTGGCCACGGTGCGTAGGACCCCGACGCGGATGTTGCGGGTGGATTCCTCCTTGAGCCGCGACACCAGGAGCATGTTGTAGTCGGCGCCCACCGCGACCAGGATGATGAACGCCAATAGCGGTACGGGCCAAGCGATTTCACCACCGAGTCCCCACTGGAAGACCAAGACTCCAATGCCCAGCGAGGCAGTGTAGTTGAGCACCACGGTGCCCAGCAGGTAGAGCGGGGCGAGCAGTGCGCGCAGCAGCAGCACCAGGATCAGGCCCACGATGAGCAGGGTGGAGGCGGCCAGCTGGATGAAGTCGGCGGTCAGGAGGCGCTGAATGTCGGAGTTGACCGCCGGGAACCCGGCAACCGAGATGCGGGCTTGCGCCAGGGAGGTGTTGGGTCTGGCTGCCTCGGCGACGGCGACCATCTGGTGGGACAAGTCCATGGCCTCGGCGCTGTAGGGGTCGTTGCTGGATTCCACGAGGAATCGGGCGGTCTTGCCGTCGCGGGAGAGGAACTGTTTGGCGACGTCGGCGAACTGGCGGTTCTCGAAGGCGTTGGGCGGCAGAAAAAAGCCGCTGGAGGTGTCGGAGCCGGTGCTGGCGCGCGCCGAGTTCTGCAGCTGGGTGGCGATCTGGCTCATCCCGCTAAGCATGTCGATGTTGCTGTCGGCCAGGGTGTGCACGCCGGTGGCCAGGGCTTGGGCGCCCGAGGCGAGTTGGCCGATGCCGTCTTGGAGTCGGCGGACGTTACCGGCCAGGTTGGCGGGGTCACCGAGCGCGCCGAACGCCTTGTCCAGCGAGGTGACTGCGGTCTGGACGCCGGCCAGGGTGTCGGCCACGGATGCGTTCTGGCCGACGGTGTCCCCGAGCCCGGCGACCTGGGTGAAGAACCCGGCGTTGCGCAGCGTCGTGAGGACCTGGACCTGGTCGCGGATCTGGGCGCACTGCGGTGTGGTCGCGCACCACGGCGAGGTGTTCAGCGCGCCCACCAGCGGGTCGATGGTGGCGATGGCACCATCGGCCTGCTCGGCGAGCGGGCGCAACCCCGGTCCCGAACGCAGCGCCTGGTCGACCGCGGGTGCGGTCGCCGAGAGTTGGCTCAACAGGGGCCGAAACTGGTCCACCTTCCGCCCTGCGCTCTGGGCCTGATCGAGGATTCCGGTCAGCGGGGTCAGCGCGGTCCGCAGGGTGGTGTCGAGTTGGGCGAGGCCACCGGCGAGTTGGTCCGCGCCGCCGGTGAGCTTGGCCAGGTCATCCTTGCGGGCGTTGCCGTCGTCCACCGCGCCGGCCATCTTGTCGCCGATTTGTC
>CAZVVS010000077.1:0-15390 GCA_964630585.1 uncultured Gordonia sp. | reverse complement strand
GAAACCGGCCCTTCGATGGCATCGCCCGCGGCTACCGCCGCGCGCGCGCATTCCTCGATCTTCGGCACAAACAGCGCCGCAAACGGCTGGAGGTTGACCCGGGCAAATTCGCCATGACGGGAGGATTCCGGTCCACCTATCCCCATCCGTGGCACGACGATTCCGTCCCACCAGTGCCCTCCCCGACGGTGATCCTCTCGCACCGGCTCTGGGAGACACCACAGATGCGCCGAGGTTGGGTCGTGCACTACTGGCTCCGGCGACTGAGTGGCCGATGGCGGACCGGGCCAGTGACGATGTGGCGCCAGTGGCGAGCCGCCCACCGGTGGGCCGATGAGCTCGAACGTTCGCAGGACCCCCGAGGGGCACGAGCCATTGCCCGCTGAGCGCATCTCCCTCATCGTGTGCACCTACGAGCGCCCCGCGGCGCTCGATCGGCTCCTCGACGCGCTGGTTCACCAAACCCGCCAACCGGACGAGATCCTGGTGGTTGACGCTTCCGAGGGCCACGAGACCGCCGCGGTCGTGCGCCGGCACGTCGATCGGGGATCGCGCCACGCACGTCACGTCCCGGTCGACGAGGCCCACCGAGGCCTGACACGGCAGCGCAACCGGGGCATCGCCGAGGCCAGCGGGTCGCTCATCGCCTTTCTCGACGACGACACCATCCCCGAGGCCGGATATTTCGAAGCGATCGAACAGTGCTTCGAGCGCAACCGCGAGATCGCCGGCGTCGGTGCCGCCATCGATGGTCCCGAGTGGCGACGGGCAGGAAGCGGGCGGACCCCGCCCCGCGGCTGGTACCGATTCGATGGCTGGGAGCGTAGGGACGACGTGCGCTGGCGCGCACGACAGGTCCTCGGCCTCGCCCCCACCATCGCTCCGGGACGGATGCCGCCAGCGGGACACGGCCGGCCGGTGTCCTTCCTGCCGCCATCGGGAAGGGACTACCTTGTGGAATACGTGATGGGCGGCGCCTCCGCCTGGCGGAGCGACGTCTTCGCGTCGCACACCTTCTCGCCCTACTTCGAGGGCTATGGCCTCTACGAGGACCTTGACTTCTGCATCGACGTCGCTCGTGAACGGCCGTTGATGCAGTGCACCTCGGCGACCCTCCGCCACGACCACGACCCGACGGCTCGGCCGCCCGGATACCGCTACGGCCAGATGGTGGTGAAGAACGGCTGGTACGTGTGGCGGCGGCGATGGCCCTGCCCGAGTCTCGCTGACCGAATCCGCTGGTGGCTCACGACCACGCTGCTGCTCCTCGCTCGTCTGGGTTCCGTGCTCGGCCCCGAAAGGCGCTCCGCCGCCGAAGAGACGTCCGGTCGACTCGCCGGCGCTTTCGCGACGATTCCCGCCGAGTTCTCCCACCGCTACCGATCACGCTATTTCGGGTCGGCGTCCAGGCTGGATCCATGACGCCACCCCGGACGCTCGCCATCGTGTCTGCGGCCACCCATCACCGGTGGGAGGGTCGGGACTGGTCGAACGCGCCCTACGTGCGCGAGATCAACGTCTGGGCCGAGCTGTTCGCTCGCGTCCTCATCGTCGGACCCGTGGTTGAGACCCGCCCCATGGGCGACGCCGTCTCGTTCGCGAGCGAGAACATCGAGGTCGTCGGCGTCCCACCGACGGGCGGCGACGGCCTCGCAGCCAAGCTCCGTCAACTCGCCCTGCTGCCACTCCTCGTCTGGCGGACCGGCAGTGTCCTGCGCCGAGCAGATGCCGTCCACGTGCGGTGTCCCGGGAACATGGGCATGCTCGGCGTACTCCTGGCCCCGATGTTCAGCCGACGACTCGTCGCGAAGTACGCCGGGCAGTGGAACGGGTTCCCCGGTGAGAAGTGGACGGTTCGGCTACAACGGGCCCTCCTCGGCTCGCCCTGGTGGCGCGGCCCCGTGACCGTCTACGGCGACTGGCCCGACCAACCCAGCCACGTCGTCCCCTTCTTCACCTCCGTGCTCACGGAAGACCAGATCGCGCGCGCCGGCCGGGCCGTCGACCGCAAGCGGTCGAGAAACGCCCTGCGATTGCTGTTCGTGGGGCGCCTGAGCGGGCCGAAGAACGTCGACACCATCGTGCGGTCCGTCGCCCGGCTCGTCGCTGGCGGTCTGGACGTGCAGGCCACGATCGTGGGGGGCGGGGGCGAGCGCGCGAACCTCGAGGCGCTGTGCGTTCGAGAGGGGGTCTCGGAGAAGGTCCGCTTCATCGGCCCCGTGGACATCGACGAGGTCCTCGACTACTACGAGCAGGCAGACACGCTCGTCCTCGTGTCGGAATCCGAAGGATGGCCGAAGGCAATCGCCGAGGCCATGACCTTCGGCGTGGTCTGCGTCGGGTCGGATCGCGGCATGGTTCCGCAGATGTTGGGCGAGGGCCGCGGCATCGTGGTGCCGCCCGGCGACGTTGATGCGCTCACCGACGCGCTGACGCAGGTCGCGACCCACCCGGAGGCCTCCGATGAGATGGCACGGAGGGCCGCAGCATGGGGCCGGGGCCATTCCCTCGAGGGGCTCCAGCAGGCCATCGCCGGACTCCTCACCGAACGCTGGGGCACACGACTCGCGACGCGAGCGGCACCCATCGGGGTCCTCCACGTGACCGACGCGCTCGCCGCCGGCGGCGCTGAACGGATGGCCGTGAACCTGGTCAACCGGCTGCCCCGTGACCGGTACACACCACACCTCTGCGCCACTCGCAACGAGGGGGTACTGGCCGCAGAGGTGCGCGAGGACGTGGGAAGGCTCGCGCTTCACCGGACGCACCGGATGCGGGATCTGACCGCCCTTCGGCTTCTCGTCCGGTACATCCGCTCCGAGTCCATCGAGATCGTGCACGCCCACGGCACCTCCCTGTTCATCGCAGCGGCAGCCATGCCGTTCATCCGTGGGACCCGACTGGTCTGGCACGACCACCTCGGTGCGAACATGGCGACCCGCGAGCGGTACCGCCGCGTGTACCGGTGGGCCGGACGCCGCTCAGATCACATCATCACGGTCAGTCATGTGCTGGCGACCTGGGACAGCGTCGAGTTGGGCCTGCCGCGGGATCGGGTGACCACCGTCGCGAACTTCGTGGTACCGCCCGAGCGGGATGTCGACATCACCCCCATCAGCGACCTCCCCGGCGTGTCCGGTCGCCGGCTCGTTTGTGTGGCCAACTTCCGCCCGCAGAAGGATCACCTCATGATGCTGCGAGCGATGGCGCGGGTCGTCGAGGTCCTCCCCGACGCACATGCATTTCTTCTCGGAGCGCCGGTCGACGTCGACGTCGAGCGATCGGTCGTGACCCAGATCACCGCTCTCGGGCTCGAGGACAACGTCACGCTCCTCGGTGCGCGGCCCGACGTCGCCCGGGTGCTCGCCAGCTGCGACCTGGGCGTGTTGTCCTCCTCGTCCGAGGGCTTCCCATTGGCACTCCTCGAGTACGGAGTCGCCGAGCTGGCGGTGATCGCCACGGAGGTCGGCGAGTGTGCCGCCATCCTCGACCACGGCAAGGCGGGCCGGCTCGTGCCGGCCGGCGACGACGAGGCGATGGCGGCCGTCGTGCTCGAGCTCTTCCGCTCGCCGCGTGTGGCCCGAACGCTCGCCGAGCGACTCCACCGTCGCATCGACGAGCGGTTCAGCGCAGACGCCGTTCTGGCTCAGGTGGAGGCGATCTACCACACCGTCCTGGTGGGCCCCCGGTGACCGGAGCGGCAACCGCGCCAGGAATTCGTGTGGGCATCGCCGGGCCTCTGCTGGGACGCCACCCGGGCTGGGTGGTCAGTCAGGGTGAGCGCCTCGCCGCACACCTCGCGGAGGAGGGCGTGGCCGTGCGCACGACGTCGAGTCGTATCGGCCGCGTCTCACGGGCCATCGACACGGTCCGCAGCGTGTGGTCCTGGCGCCATGACGTCGACCTCGTGGTGGTGATGGCGTTCAGCGGCCCGGCCTTCGTGATCACCAGCCTCGCCACCTTGACGGCACGAGCGGTCCGCGTCCCGGTCGTCCTCTGGCTCCACGGCGGCAACTTGCCGCGATTCGCCGGCGACCACCCTCGGTGGTTCACCTCGATCGGTCGGCGGGCCGCCGTCGTCGTGGCCCCCTCCCCCTACCTACTCGGCTCGGTGCTCGACGGTGTCGGTACCCGGCCGACGGCGATCATGATCCCCAACCTCGTGGACGTCCCCACTGAGTCGTTCTCCCAGCGCGCACCCCTCCGACCGCGGCTGCTCTGGATGCGAACCTTCCATCCCCTCTACCGCCCGGACTGGGCCGTCGACGTCCTCTCCCTGCTCGTCTCGCGGTTCCCCGAAGTGAGACTCACCATGGCGGGTCAGGACAAGGGTCAACTGCCGGACGTCAGGGCTCACGCCGAATCGTCGGGACTCGCTCGCAGAGTGCACTTCGCAGGCTTCCTCGACGCGGACCAGAAAGCTTCGGCGTTCGCTGAGCACGACATCTTCCTGAACACGACCGCGACGGACAATGCCCCGGTGAGCATGCTCGAGGCAGCCGCGCATGGCCTGCCGATCGTGTCGACCGCAGTCGGCGGCATCCCCCACCTCTTCGCCGACCGTCAGGCGGCCCTCCTCGCCGATGACCCTGAGGGATTGGCGGACGCCGTTGCGCAGCTGCTTGCGGATCCCGCGCTCGCGACCGACCTCGCGACCGCGGCACACCGCCGTGCGATCGGCTCGACCTGGGAGCAGGTGGGGCCGCAATGGCACCGGCTGATCGACGAGCTCACGGCGGAGCGGATGAGTGGCTGATCAGCCGACGATCAGCGTGATCATGCCGATCCGCAACGAAGGGCGATCGATCCGAGCCGCCGTCGAGTCCGTGACCGCCCAGGACTACCCAGCCGACCGGATCGAGATCCTCGTCGTCGACGGCTGTTCGACCGACGACACCCGCCAGCAGGTCGCGGCCGTGGGCGATCCACGGATACGCATCCTGGACAATCCAGCTGGCATCGTCCCGACGGCGCTCAACCTCGGACTCGCGCACGCATCTGGCTCCGTCATCGTCCGCGTGGACGGTCACTGCACCCTTCCCGCGGGTTACCTGCAGTCGTGCGTCGCGCTGCTCCAGGAAACCGGTGCCGACTGCGTCGGTGGGGTGATCGTCACCCGCGGCCAGACCTGGGTGGCCCGGACGATCGCCGCGGCCCAGACGTCACCCTTCGGGGTCGGGAACGCAGCCTTCCGGACCGGCCGCAGCGACCCCGGCCCGGTGGACACGCTGGCGTTCGGTGCCTATCGCCGAGCGGTGTTCGATCGACTCGGTGGCTTCGACGAGGAACTGGTACGGAACCAGGACGACGAGTTCAACCTCCGCCTCCGACGGGCCGGAGGGACGATCTGGATGGATCCCACGCTCCGCTCCACCTACTCGAGCCGTGCGACATTGGGCGGCCTGTGGCGCCAGTACTTCGGGTATGGCCTGTACAAGGTCCGAGTCGCCCAGAAGCACCGACGCCTCCCGTCGGCCCGCAGTGTGGTGCCCGCCGTGTTCGTGCTCTTGCTCGTCGGTACGGCGGGCACCGCTGCCACCGCGCGCGACCTCCGTCCCGTGGGTGCGGTTCTGCTCCCCTACGCGGCCGCGGCGGCGGCGGCGTCGGTGTCTGCCGGCCGGGGGGACCTCGCGACCATTCCCTTGATGCCGGCGGCGTTCGGCTGCCTCCATCTGGCGTACGGCACCGGGACCATGGCCGGTCTCTGGCGCTGGCGACGCAGCTTTCGGAACTCCTCCGCGGTCTCAGTCGACGAGTGAGATGACCGGCCGGAACTTCCCGTTCGGCCCTCGCTGGATCTCGTCGCAGCACTCGACCTCGACGCGGACCTCGCCGAGTCGATCCCGCAGGCGAGCGCGGATCGTCCCCGCCGCCGCCGGACCATATCCCGACGCAGGCACGACCAGCACCCGGATCCAGTCGATGCGCTCCTGGATGACCTGCGCCTCGCGGACCGGGAGCCCGTAGAACACCGGGTTGTTCCAGAACTGGCGCGCACCGGACGGCGTGGCCAACATGTCCTGGGTCCGGCCCTCGATCGGCCGTAGGATCGGCAGGGAACGGCCGCACGGACAGAGCTCTCCCTGAACCGGCATGCGCCCTCGATCGCCGATGTCATAGCGAACGAACGGCATCGTGGAGTTGACCAGGCCCGTGAACACCAGCCGTCCGACCTCTCCCGGAGCGACCGGTCGGTCCGACGGGTCGAACACCTCCACCAGTCCCGAGTCGCTCATGAAATGCAGGGTCCCTGCCTCACACTCGGAGGCGGCGGCGACCATCTCAGCCATTCCGTAGGTCTCCCGGACGGGACATCCGAAATAGGTCTCGATCAGCGCGCGCTGCGCATCGGTCACCGGTTCGGCGTTGGCGATGACCACCCGCGGTCCGTGGGCGCTGCATCCCGCATCGAGCCCGACCCTCGCGAGATGGGCAGCGGCCGAGGGGTAGGCCACGACGTGGGTCGGCGCGAAGCGCTGGAACATCCTGGCGTAGTCCCCGGCCGTCGATGCCGACAGGTTGTGGGACGAGAGGTAGAGCTGATGCATGGCCGGGTTCCACACCCAGTAGGGCGGACGGGTCCGGCCGGCGCGGGCGACCATCTGACCACCGAGGATCGCCCAGCGGTCGTGGCGGCTGACCCCATGCCAGCGCCGATTGCGCGCCTCCAGCAATGCGAACCAGAGCCGCAGGGCCGCACGCGACGAGTGGACGGCCAATGGCGACCCGCTCGTCCCGCTGGTGTGGTCCACGAAGCGCCGCGTGGGGGCATCCTCGGCGATGAAGGCGCGAGGGCGGCTCCGGAGCTGTGCCTTCGAGATGATCGGCCAGTCGGTGAGCTCAGCGGGGTTCCGATCGGTGTGTTCCGCGAACCACGACCGGTAGTACGGAACCGACGAGACCGCGTGCTCGAGCACGCCCGCCAAGCGTTCCTCCTGCCAGGCCTGCCAGCGATCGACCGACCATCGATCACGTTCGAGCGCAGCGCGCACGAGTCGCTCGCTCCCCGGGCCGTAGCGCCAAGTGGTGAGCTGCACCCCTCTCAAGGACGCAGTCGCGACCTTCAAGGGATAGGGCAGCCGGGAGTACCACGCGAGCGCTCGATCCATGGTCAGGCGATCATGCGGGTTTGCGAAGCACGCCGAGATGATGCGAACTCAGCGGGCGCACCCGCTCGAGGACGCCGTAGGTCACGCGGGTCGTACGGCCGAGGCGGCGAGCCAATGGCGGCAAGACCGTGATCGGCTCGAGTGCGACGGTGAACCCGGGAAACAGCGCGCGGATCCTCCGTCGAGACATCGCTCGGGTGTGGGGGTTCGCCGGGTTCGGGTAGCGCACGTCGTACCAGAGCACGGCGCCCGAAGGGCGGAGGATCCGGTTGATCTCCGCCGCCATCCGCCGGGCGAGCGTCGCGTCACGCACCGAGCTGAACACCGTGAAGGCCAGTACGAGGTCGAACTCACGAGCCGGGAACGGCAAGGCGGAAGCTTCCGCCAGGAGTACTGGCACCTCGTCGAAGCGCCCCGCGGCGACCCGGAGCCTTTCCTCGCTGAGATCGACACCGGTCACCCGCGGGGCGCCACCGCCGCTGCCGAACAGCTCTTGCGGGACACCACCGGTTCCGCAACCCAGATCCAGGACGGTCGAGCGCGAACCCTCCCACCACGGATCAGTCGCAAGCACGGCGCGGGCTCGATGTCTGCGCTGATCGATGATCGCACGGTTCCCGAGGTTCTCGTCGCTCCAGCGCCGTCGGTTCGCCGGTTCGTCGTCGTAGGCGCGGAACACACCCCTCAGTCGCTCCACCTCGTCGGACGTGGGTACGGGCAGGAGCATCAGGTCGACCCACGGACGACGCCCGGCGGTTGCTCGACCGCCGGCGGCTCGGCGGCGACGGGATCGCCGGCCGCCTCGGAAAGGGGCTGGTGCAGGGCGAGCAGCGTCTGCACCTCCGGGATCTCGCGTTCGAGACGACGGTGCAACCGCGTGTTCGAGCGGCGAAGGACGAACCGCTCGACGAGTGCTGACAACACCGACAAATCGATCATCGGGGATGCATGGGACAGGTACCACTGGTCGATCGCGAGCTTCACGGGGACCATCTCCGCCTCGTACCGCTTGAGGTCCTTGATGGCGAGGCCAGCCTCGAAGTCATGGATGAGCACCTGGGTGGGACCGGCGATCCCGGGCAACCCGGCCACCACTGCTTTCCACCGGTCGTCGTCGAGGTCGACGTAGAGCGGTGTCTCGGGGCGGGGGCCGAGCAGGGCCATCTCGCCCCGCAACACGTTGAGGAGCTGGGGCATCTCGTCCAGCCGATAGTGGCGCAGGCGCCGACCGAGGGGGGTCACGCGGGGGTCGGCGCCGACGGTCAACGCCGAACCACCAGCGTGGCCGGTGGGAGAGTGCACGGTCATCGAGCGGAACTTCTCCATCACGAACACTCGTCCGCCCCGGCCGACCCGCGGCAGACGCACGACCGCCGGTGGGCCGTCGACCACCCGGACGACAAACCAGATGGTGAGCCACAGTGGTGCGGTGACGACGACGAGACCGGCCGCGGCGATGCGGTCGAGGACCCACCGAGCGCGTAACCAGCGGGTCACGACAGCGCGTCCGATAACACCTCACACACGTGGTCGACCTCGAGGTCGGTGAGGCCCGGGTGGAGAGGCAGGGAGATGAGCCGGTTCGCCATCTCGTTGGCCACGGGAACGCCCGACGGGCCGATCGAGGCGTTACCCCCGAACCACCCGTAGTCGTGGAGGGGGCGGAAGTGCAGGCTCGTACCAATGCCCACGGCGTCGAGCCGGCCGAACACTCTGCGCCGGTCCACGTGCGACGGAAGCGCCACCGTGAGCAGGTGGTCGGCGTTGCCCTCGTCGAGTTCGCGAGGGACCATCGAGAGTCCCTCGATGCTCGCGAGGTGCTCTCGATAACGAAGCACCGCCGAGCGACGCCGAGCCTGCAGCTCGTCGAAGCGGTGAAGTTGTGAGCGGGCCAGGGCGGCGAGGATGTCCGAGAGGTTGGCTTTGTAGCCGGGACCGACGATGTCGGTGGTGGCGTCGGGATCCCAGGCGGCACCCGCCTTGCGCGTGAGCCCGTGCAGTCGATAGGCAGTGGCGAACCGGGCCAACTCCGGGTCGTCGGTGGCCAACGCCCCACCTTCGCCGGAGGTCAGGTTCTTGGTGGCATAGAACGAGAAGGCGGCGCCGGCGGTGCCGGCGCCGGCGACCTTGCCACGGTGGTCCGATGCCCCGAAGGCGTGAGCGGCGTCCTCCACCACGGGCACGCCTGCGTCCTGACACCGGTGGTGGATGGCCTCGCTGACCGGCGTCCCACCGAAGTGCACGACGACCACGGCGTCCAGGCCCTCGGCCAGCGCGGCGTCGAGGGATTCCAGCGAGAGGTTCATGGTCTCGGGGTCCGAGTCGAGTAGGACGATCGAGGCGCCGTGGTGGTAGGGCGCGAAGGCGCTGGCCGGGAAGGTCCAGGTCGGCACCCCGACTCGGGCGCCGGGCGGCAGGCCAAGGTAGGCGAAGGACAGCTCGAGCGCCGCGGTCCCGGAGGAGACGGTGATCACGTAGGGGCAGTCCAGGTACTCGCCGAGCTCCTGCTCCAGGGCCACGGACTCGCGACCCGACGTCAGCCAGCCACTCCGGAGCACCGCGGTGACCGCGGCGATGTCCTCCTCGGTGATGCTGGGGTCGGCGAGCCCGATGCCCGCCCACACCTCCGCCGGTTCCCCCTCAGTCATGTCGACCTCATGGTAACGGACCATCCAGGGGGGTCCCGTCACCAGGTGGGGCCTCAGGTGCCGGGCGCGCGAGGTCGGCGACCGCGCTGCGGGCGCCGCCGGTGGAATACCGGTAACGGCCTCGAACCCACTCTTGGAGGACGATCGGTACGCGGGCAGCCCGAGCCGCCGGGAGCGAGGCGCGCGATTGCAGGTGGGCGACGGCTGTGGCCAGACGGTCGTCGGCACCCGGATGGGCATCGCCATCGAGGCGGGAACGGACCACCGCGAGCTGCGCGGCCCGGGTCCGCAGGCCCTCGGCCGCGGAGGCGGTCGATCGCCGGAGCTGATGGGCGACCTCGCCGGTCGAGAGGGGCTCTCGAAGCCCGGTCTGCTGGCCGACGTGGCGGCGGAAGGCGATGAGTGGCTCCGCCACCGCACCGACGTCGGCGACCGCGGCGAGCACGAGGGCGATCCACCGATCGTGCAGCATCAACGAACCGGGCCCGTTGAGCACGCCGGGGAACGGGAGCAGGCGATCGAGGTACCGCGAGCGGAACATCATCGCCGCGCCAGTCACCACCGAGCGGCGCAGGAGCAGTCCGAGGGGATCGTGCGCGAAGGCTCGCTGTTCCCGACTGCCGAAGCCCACGCCCTTCCAGAGCGTCGTTGCCACCGGTCGACCGAAGGCGTCGATGACCGTACCGTCGCTGAAGCCCATGGCAAGTCCGCGAGCCTCCATGGCCGTCGCCATCTGCTCCAGCTTTCGCGGCGCCCAGACGTCGTCCTGATCTGCAGGAGCGATGAGGTCGCCGGTGCAGGCGCCAAAGGCAATCTCGAAGTTGAAGGTCGACCCGAGGCGGCGAGGGGTCGAGGAAACGCGCACGGGGAACGGAGACACAGCAGCGAAATCCCGGATCAGGTCAAGGGTGCGGTCACGGGAGCCGTCGTCGCTGACCACGAGCTCGACCGGAGGACGGGTCTGGGCCAGGAGGCCGTCGAGAAATGCCGGCAACCAGCGCTCGCCGTCGTAGGTACAAAGCGCCACCGAGACACCGGACGGGGTCACGTCATCGCCCGCATCTCGGCGAGGAGACGGGGGGCTGCCACCGAAGTCACATGGCGTGCCGCCACCCTCGCTGCTCCTGTCGCACCCATCGCGGAGGCGTACCCGGGCTCGGCCAACAGGTCGACGACCGCTGAAGCCAACGCCTGCACGTCCAGTGGTGGGACCAGCACACCGGCGGGCTCCTCGCCCGACGGCGCCACCAGTTCGGGGACCCCGCCTTGGTCGAAGGCGACGATGGCGCACCCCGCGTGCGCCGCTTCGAGGGCCACGAGAGGGAACGGGTCCTCGCGCGAGGTCAGCACGAAGACGTCGAACAGCTCGAACCAGTCGTGAGGGTGCTCCTGCTCTCCCACCAGGTGCACCCGGTCCAGCAGGCCGCGCTGTGCCAAGTCCGCGGCCGTCTCCGCCCAGGCTCCACGCCCCGGGGCTCCTCCGACCCACACGAAGTGGGCCGGAGGTCGACCTGTCTCGGCGACGCGCACTGCCGCGGCGAGAGCCAGGAACAGGTCCGGGCCCTTGCGCCAGGTCATGTCACCCACGGCTCCCACGACTGGCACGTCGGCGGGGATACCCAAACGCCGCCGCAGATCGCCGGTGGTCGCCGTCGGAGTGGGCCGCTCGTCGTCGACGAAGCCGTGGTGCACCGCGATGAGGGCCCGCTCGACCCCATGGCCCTCCACCAGGTTGTCGGCGACCGCCTGGGACACAGCGACGAAGCGGTCGGGGCGGTGCAGGAGGCCTTCTTGGCCAGCCGGTAACGACCGCTCCAGCGCGAACTCGAGCTCGTGCACATGGCCGAGGACGGCCCCGGCGGCGCCGAGGTGCGGCAGGGCAACGAAACTGGGGACACCGTTCAGGTAGACGAGATCGGCGGCGGGCCGGTTGCGGAGACCGATGGCGAGCCGGAGGGAGTCGATCAGTCGACTCATCGCCGCAAGGCCCAGTTCGCCGGCTCCGACGGCGGCTGTCTCCAGAATCGTGCGTCGTTGGGCCGGGGCGAGCACCCGGACGTCGGCCACCGTCGCAAGGTCGTCGACGAGCGGCCCACCGCGCCAGCAGAGCACCTCCGAGTCGACCGCGTCCTCGGAGCGCAGCCAGGCCAGCAGGCGTAGCAGGAGAAGGGGCGACCCCGTGCGGCTGGCCTCAGCGATCACGAAGGCCACCCGGGGTCGCGCATTCGTTCCCATGGCCGCAACGACCATAGATGCCCGCGTCGTCGCAGGGCAGGTCCGGTAGGGTTCTCCCTCCGCCGAACCCCCCTGGAGCGAGATGGCCTACGGGAGCGAGCCGCGCCACGCGATCGTCATCGCGGCCCATGCCGACGACGAGACCCTCGGCTGCGGGGGCACGATCGCCAAGCTGGCCCGAGACGGGTGGCGGGTGGATGTCGTCATCGTCTCAGACGGCATCGTCACCGCCCGCGGTATCTCGCAGGACAACCGCGAGGACGCCCGCGCTGCATGCAAGCTGTTGGGGGTCGACGAGCCCCGGTTCCTCGGTTTCCCGGACCAGTGCCTCGACGAGGTGCCCATGGTCGAGCTCAGCAACGCGCTGGTCCCTCTGACCGATGGACCCGACCTCGTGCTCACGCACGCCTCCGCCGACCTGAATGGTGACCACCGGCTGGTCGCGGAGGCCGTGCGCATCGCTTGGCGACCTCAGGTGTCGCCCGTTTCCATCCTCGAGTTCGAGATCCCCGCCTCGGCCTACTGGAACGGCCAGACCTTCGATGCCAACTACTTCGTCGACATCACGGACACCCTCGACGTGAAGCTCGCAGCCGTGTCCGTGTATGCGACCGAGGTGAGAGCGGCGCCGCACCCGCGCTCACCCGAGGGCGTCACTCATCTCGCCCACTACCAGGGCGGCCATGCCGCGACGGAGGCCGCCGAGGCGTTCCGGCTCCTGCGCGGCTTCGAGGGCCAGCTTCCCTGACCGAGAGGTCACGGAGTTCAGCCGGATACCAGTAGGTACACGCCGCCGCTGACCGACGTCAGATACACGCGCCCGTCGTTGTCTGCGTCGACCGACACGATCTGGGACTCGTCGATGGTCGCGAGCGTGTACTCCTCGTAGCCACCATCGGGGGCCTCGCGCAGCCCCAGGAGGGCCTTGCTGCACAGATCCGTGAAGAGGTAGTCGCCGTCGAGGTCGACGAACTCGGACCCGTGGTAGACGGTTCCGCCGATCACAGCACAGCGGCCCTGGCGGTGGTCGTATTCGTAGCTCGGGGGCGTGTGCGGTAGCCGGGTCGGCGAAGGTTGGGTGTCGACGAGGTACTCCTCGCTCCCGGTGTACTGCGGCCAACCGAGGTTGATGTTCCTTCCGAACCCCTCGGCGATTCCGAGGCGGTTGATCTCCTCGAGCGCCTCCTCGCCGACATCGGCGACCCACAGATCGCCAGTCTGGCGGTCCACGGTGATCCGGAACGGGTTGCGCATGCCCACCGTCCAGATCTCGGGCAGCGCGTCCGGGCCGTCGACCGTGTTGTCCTCCGGCGTGGTGTAACCGCCGTTCACAGGGTCGGGGTCGATCCGTAGCACCTTTCCGTAATAGCTCGACGTATCAGGCGCCTGGATGACCCCCGCACCGCCGTCGCCCGTACCGACGTAGAGATGACCCTCGGGGCTGAACGCCAGTGAGCCGCCGATGTGGTTGTTGGGCGGTCCTGGGGGCCGGTCCACCGTGAGGATCTCTACGCCGGGCCCGGCGCTGGCACCGTCTGCGCTCATGGCATGGGCCGTCACGACCTGGTCGTGGTCCTGATCGATGTAGCCCAAGTAGAGGTACCGGCCGTCAGGGGAGAAGGTGATGCCCACGAGACCCTCGAGGCCTGCCTGTGCGCTGACCTCCGAGGAGATGTCGACGACGAACTCGGTCGCCACGGAGACGGATCCATCCGTCGTCGGGATCAGACGGACGACCTGGCCGCCGAGTTGTGCCACGTAGAGATCGGCGGACCCCGGCCGAGGCGACAGCTGGGTCGGCGCCTCGAGCCGCGCGATCTCGCGCAGCTCAAAGGGTGGTGCTGCCTCGGTCGTCACGGTGGCAAGCTCGCTGCGATCCACGACCACCAGGTCGCTGCCGGTCGTGTTCTGACCGACCACCACCACCACCACGGCGGCCAGCAGCGTGAGCACGAGCCCACCCACGGCGACGAGGGTCGCCGTGGTCCGAGAGCGGTGATCGGGCGGCATCGAGGCGGCAGCCTAACGGTCCGTCTGTGGGCGGAACGTGCGCGCCGGACCGGACCCCTGTTGATCGAGCCATATCCTGAGCGGGGTGGCCCCCCCGTCGGTGCTCTTCGTGGCTCACGGCGCCGAGCGCAGTGGCCCCCCCGTCATGCTCGCCAACCTCCAGCGCTGGCTCGCCGCCCACGAGGGTCCCTCGTTCGCCACGCTGCTCACCCGTGGCGGGCCGATGCTCGAGGACTATCGGCGGTGGGGCCCCGTTCGGATACTGGATCCCCGGTGGACGATGCCACGCGTCGCTCAGCAGGCCGCCGCCCGGATGGGTTGGACCGGACTCGCGGGGACCATCCGCAACGCTCGAGACCGACTCCATCTCGTCGGTTGGGACCGGCCCGACCTCATCTACGTCAATACGGTCTCGCCGGCGACATTGCGGTCGCTGGCCCTCCTGCGATCCGACGCTCCTGTGCTCGTGCACGTCCATGAGCTCGAGGTGGCCCTGCGCTACCACCTCGACGAGGACGAGCGACAGCTCCTGCGTACTCGAGCCACCTGCTATGTGGCCGCGTCACACGCTGTGGCCGACAACCTCATCGCTCGCCACAAGGTCGACCCAGCGCTGGTCGAGGTGTTCCACGAGTTCGTCGAGCCGGTGGAACCGGCCAGCGGGGCGGCGCATCGAGCGCAGGCGCGCACGGCGCTCGGCCTCGAGCGGGACGCCTTCGTGGTCGTCGGGTCGGGTATGACGGAGTGGCGCAAGGGCCCCGACCTCTTCGTCGGCCTCGCCGCCGAGGTGCGACGTCGGACGGACCGACCGGTGACGTTCGTGTGGGTCGGCGGTGAAACGACGGGCCCGACGTGGTGGCCGCTCGACCACGAAGCCCGGCACCTCGGTGTGGACGGCGTCGTGCGCTTCGTCGGCGCTCAGGAGCAGCCAGGGTCGTGGTTCCGGGTTGCCGACGCCTTCGCGGTGACCTCGCGCGAAGACGCCTTCCCGCTCGCCGCGCTCGAGGCCGCCTCAGCGGAGGTACCCCTCGTGACCTTCGACACCGGCGGAATGTCAGAGCTCGTGGCCGTTGCGAGCGCCGGCGTGGTCGTTCCCTATCCGGAGCTGGGCGCGATGGCCGAGGTCCTCGTCGGCTGGTCCGCCGACGAGGTCTCGCGTCGGCGACATGGTGCCGATATCGCCCGATACGTCCGAACCAACCATCTCTCGGATGTCGCGGCGCCGCGGCTCGCGGCACGGTTGGTCGAGCTCATGGGGGTGCCCGAGGGTTCCGACTGAATGGTCCTCGTAGACTCCCGTCCATCGCCGCCCCACGACCAACCGGAGGTACGCCGACCGCCGCCGATCCCCGCGTCGTCGTCATCGGCGCCGGTCCTGCAGGTCTGAC